>DATITJ010000453.1:0-1663 GCA_035467935.1 Ornithinibacter sp. | reverse complement strand
CGACCTCGGCGTCGACCGGCTCGCTGCGCACGGCCGACCCGAGGAAGGCGTGCGAGGGCAGGAGGGCGGTGCGCTCGGGTGCGTGGAGCTCACCGGGGTAGTTGAGCAGGAGCACGTCACCGGTCTCGGCGAAGGCGTCGCTGCTCGTGGTGGCACCGGGAGCGAGGTCGAGCAGGGCGGTGTTCCACTGCTCGGTGAACGCGTCGCGCACGTCCTCGGACAGCCGGCGCAGCGACGCGAGGTCCGCGGCGCCCGGCCGGATCCGGATGGGAAAGGCCGGCGGGAGGCCGTAGACGTCGTCACCGACGGTGAGCGCCGACGGGTGCCCGAGCACGACGTCGGCGTGCCGGATGCCGGCCGCGGTGAGCGCCAGCCGCGCGCCGAAGGCGAGATGGTCGACGAGCACCTCGTCGGGCCGCACGACGTCGACCACCCGCAGCACCTCGCGCGCGACCGCCACCGGGTTCCACAGCAGGTCCTCGCGCCGAGCGCGGGCCTGGTACTCGAGGGTCGCCACGGCCCCCCGGCGGGTGGCTGCGAAGAAGCCGCGCAGTGCGTCGTCCTCTCCGGTGGGCTGGTGCTCGGCCCGGATGACCCCCGGGTTGGACCCCCGCCCCAGCTGGAGGTGCTCCCGCTCGTCACCGAACCCGCGCACGATGCCGTCGGTCGCCGGCCCGGTGGCGACGACGACCCGCTCGCCGGCCTCGCGCCACGCGGTGGCCAGCGTGGCGAGGGGGTAGAGGTGCGAGGCGTAGTCGGGGCTGATGACGAGCAGGGTCATCGAGCGGCTCGGTCCAGAGTCATCGAGCGGCTCCGTGCAGGGCGGGCTCCTGGGCGTGTTGCGCGACGGCCGCACCGGCCTCGCTCGTGACGCTGCGGTAGACCCGCGCGAGGGCCGCGGCCATCGTGCCGATGCCGAACCGGTCGCGCAGCGAGGCGCGCGCGAGGTCGGCACGCGGGACGGCATCCGGGTCACGCGCGAGCGCGAGGGCTCGGCTCACGGCATCCGCGAGCGCCTGGCGGGACGTGGTGTCGACGAGCACGCCGGTGACGCCGTCCTCGACGTACGTCGCCGGACCGCCGCCGTCCGGAGCCACCACGACGAGCCCGGCCGTCATCGCCTCGAGGATCGCGATGCCGAACTCCTCCTTCAGGCTCGCCGAGACGTAGACACCGCCGGGTGCCGCCAGGCCCGGGCGCCCGAGGCGGGCCGCCGCCAGCCAGACCGCCACCACGGCGTTGCGCCGGTGGCCGGCCAGGAGCAGGCCCTGGCTCGCGGCGTCGGCCGGCGCCACGACGGCAGCGATGCGCTCCAGCTCACCGGCCTCGTCGGCGCTGGGGCGCTCGAGGTCACCGCCGACGACGAGCAGGTTGCAGCGCTCGCGGAGGTCGGGGTCGGCGGCCCACGTCTCGACGAGGGTCGCCATGCCCTTGACGCGGTGCAGCCGGCCCACGCTCACGGCCAGCGGCAGGTGACGCCGCCCTGCCGGCAGCGTGTCCAGCAGCGCGTCGAGGCCCGCGAGGTGCGGGGGCGACACCGCGTCGGGTCGGCCGGCCCCGGCCACCGCCGCGCGGGCGCGGTCGATCGCCCCGAGGTCGACGCCCTCGGCGACCACCGAGGCGCGCACCGCGGGGTGGGTGAGGTCGACGCCGAGCAGGTCGC
>DATITJ010000452.1:0-2732 GCA_035467935.1 Ornithinibacter sp. | reverse complement strand
CTGCCCGACCTCGTCGGGCTCCAGCGGCTCGAGCGTGGCGAGCTGGCTGTCGATGAGGCTCGCGGGCATGAAGTGCCCGGGCCGGCCGGTGACCCGCCCGGCGAGCACGTCGCGGTCCCCGTCCAGGTGCAGGAAGACGGTGTGCGCGGCTCCACCGCGCAGCACGTCGCGGTAGTGCCGGCGCAGGGACGAGCAGCTCACGACTCCCCCGGTGCCGGCGTGCGCCGCCAGCCAGTCGGCCACGGTGGTCAGCCACGGCGCGCGGTCCTCGTCGGTCAGGGGGACGCCGGCGGCCATCTTGGTGACGTTCGGCGCCGGGTGGAACTCGTCGGCGTCGGCGAACGGGACCCCCAGCCGCTGGGCGAGAGCCGCACCCACGGTGCTCTTGCCGCAGCCGGACACCCCCATGACGACCACGAGCGGCGGGTGAGGGGTGGTGCTCATGATGCGGTGCTCCTCGGTCTGGTCCGGGTCGACGTCCGGTCGGTTCGACAGCGACGCCTCCGTCGCGAAGCGTCCCGCATCGAGCCCGTGGTGACGAGGACGAGAGGTCTCAGCCGTCGGCGCGGGCGCGGAAGCAGAAGTCGCACCAGTGGTAGCCCACGGGCCGGGCCGTGACCACCCGGCGGTGCCGGCTGGCGATGTCGTCGACCCACGGGCACGGGTGGTCGAGCGAGTGCGTCTCCAGGGTGCGGGTGTTGGCCACGAGCCGCTCGACGGCCTCGCTCACCTCGACCGTGCACGCGGGGTGGGAGCCGAGGGCGTCGAAGCCCCCGAGGTAGCCACCGGCGAAGAACTCCTGCTCGAAGGTCAGGTCGAGCGGCGGTGGCTGGAGGGTGGCCGGGATCTGGTCGACGAGGTCGGTCGCGAGCTCGGGCGGTAGGTAGCGGCCGAGGAACATCGTCAGCAGGTCGGCGGTCGCCCCCGGCTGGTGCCGGCACTGCGGCGGGCCGGCGCGGCACGGCACCTGGGCCACGGCCTCGAGGTAGTCCCAGTGCTCCCCCTCGGCGAAGACGACGCGGTGCCGCGGTCGCGGCATCGACTGCCACGTGGAGTTGGGCAGCGGCGAGAAGAGGTCTTGGCCCAGGCCCCAGACGAGCAGGGTCGGCAGGTCGAGCAGGGGCAGCGGGAACGGCTCGTCGCCGAACCAGTCCTGCCAGCCGCCACTCAGCCCCGCGTATGCCGCCACGGGTCGCCCCACGCTGAAGCGGGCGCCGAGCATCGCGCCGAAGCTGTGGCCGATGACTCCGGTGGCCGGGGGTGGCATGAGGACGTCCCGGTGCTCCCAACCCGTGCGGGCCCACGCGAGCACGGCGTCGAGGGTGGCCTCGTCGGGGTGGCCGGACAGCGACGGGCTGCTGCCCCCGGCGTTCCCGGCGAGCATCGGCACCATGACGACGTACCCGGCGCGAGCGAGCTGGGCGGGGATGCGGAACCACTTCGTGAAGTGGTCGGTGTCGCCCAGGCAGTGCCCGTGGCAGAAGAGCACGAGCGGGTAGCGCCCGCATCCCTCGAGGATCGGCGCGCTCTCCACGGCGCCGTCGAGGCTGGGGAAGAACACCCGCACCGGCACGGGTGCCCCGTCGGCAGGCCCGAGGGCGCGGACACCGAAGAAGACCGGCGACAGCGGGGTGGGCTGCCAGCCGATCGGGCACGTCTCAGGGGGCGGGAGCGGGCCGCTCGTCACGCCCCCGATTCTCCGTCCGGGGCCGGGTCCGGGTCCAGGGCCCGTCGTGACCACCCGGGGGTGCCCACCACCCCGACACCGTCGCCGTGGGTGTCGCGACTGCTCACCACGTCGGTGTGCGGCGTGTCCGGTTCGTCGACCATGGTGCCCCTCCCTCGCCTGTCCGCCCGACGTGCCGTGCCGCGCCTGCGCCCATGGTCCTGCCCCCGTGGCACGGCGACAAGGGCCCGACCCTGCGCTCACCCCCGCGGGGTGAGTGGGTCACGGCAGCACGACGTCGGCACGTGCCTGCGAGCGCACCAGGATCGTCACCGAGACCCCGAGCTCGCGCAGCGCCGGCCCGATCATCGGCAGCTCGGCCTCACCGGAGAGCGCGACCACCGCGGTGCGCCCGTCGGGCGTCCCCGTTCCCGGCGCGAGCCGCCAGGCGTGGATGCTCCCCGGGCGCGGCCGGCTGCCGACGTAGGTGGCGGCCCGCTCCCGGACCGAGGCGTTGCTCAGCGGCACGGTGTCGCCGATCCCCCGGCCGTACGCCGTGTCGTCGAGGGCGTTGGCGGCGCTGAGCGCGGCACCGTCGGCCACGTCGAGCATCCGCATCCGGGACAGGTGCGCCGACGTCACGGTGATGGTGCCGGCGATGAGGAGCATCGCGATGACGGTGAGACCGAGGATGAGCGGGGTGATGGAGCCTCGCTCGTCCCATCGCTCCACCACCGGGCGTCGTCGGTGTCCAGTCACGGCAGGCCTCGGAACCGGTCGACGGTCGACAGATGCCTCGCGCTCACCGGGACCGACATCGGCACGACCTCGCGCACGAAGGCCGGGACGAGCGGGAGCGGGACCCGCACCGTGGCGGTGGTCTCGACCCGGCCGTCCGGGCGCAGGCACGGCGTGCCGTCGCACGAGACGAGAACCCTGCCGACGTCCTCGAAGGAGTGGTCGAGGAAGGCGATCCGGGCGGCCGCCTCGGCCCGAGCCCCCGCGACGTCACCGGAGTCGGCGGTGACGAAGGCGCGGCCCGCTTCGCGGGCGGCCTGGCTGACGG
>DATITJ010000451.1:0-4834 GCA_035467935.1 Ornithinibacter sp. | reverse complement strand
GTCCTCGATGCGCGCGGCGAGCTCCGCCGGGGCGAACCCGCCGAACACGACCGAGTGGATCGCCCCGAGACGGGCGCAGGCGAGCATCGCCACGACGGCCTCGGGGACCATCGGCATGTAGACGACGACGCGGTCGCCCTTCTCGACCCCGAGCGACGCGAGCGCACCGGCGAAGGTCGCGACCCGGGCGAGCAGCTCGGCATAGGTCCACGTCGAGGTGGTGCCGGCGACCGGGCTGTCGTAGATGAGTGCAGCCTGGTCGCCGCGGCCGTCGCGCACGTGCCGGTCGAGGGCGTTGAAGCAGGTGTTGAGCCGGCCACCGCGGAACCAGCGGTAGAAGGGCGGGTTCGAGTCGTCCAGGACGGTGGTCGGCGGTGTCGTCCACTCGATGGCCCTCGCGGCGGCGCCCCAGAACGCCTCGGGGTCGGAGATCGACTGCTCGTATGCCGCTGCGTAGGCGCCGGTGCTCATGGCACCCCATCGTGCCCATGCCGCGGCCGCCCCACCAGCGGCCGACCGGTCGTCGTCCGTGGGCGGGCGGTCCGCGCGCCGAACGGAACGCCCGGCAGCTGTCGCGCGCGGCTGACCCACGCCGTTGCGGGTCGGTGGGAGCGCGCTGTCGGTGTCGTGTCCATCCGCCACAGGGAACGCCCCGGTCGCAGCGACCGGGGCGTTCCCTGTGGCGGAGGATGGGGGATTTGAACCCCCGAGGGTTTTATCCCAACACGATTTCCAATCGTGCGCACTAGGCCACTATGCGAATCCTCCGCGGGCGAGATTACTAGAGGAAGGGCGGTCGCCCGAAATCGTTGCCTCCGAACCCACCCGCTGCCATGCTCGGCGGCATGGGGGACGAGGCCACCGGGCCGGCACACCGCGTCGAGGACTCCCGGGCGCTTCCGCTTCCGGAGCTCGCCCGACCCGGCCCTGGCGCGCCCGCCGGGGAACGCCGTGCCGATGCCTGGCCCGCGCGGTGGCGCGGCCACGACGTGCGCCGTCTCGTCGGCGCCGGCCTCGTCGCCCTCTGGGTCGTCTGGCTCGCCGTCCTCTGGGTGGGCCAGGTGCGCGTCGTGCCCCTGTCGACCCTCGAGGACGACCTCGAGGCCGGTCGAGTCCTCAGCTACCGCGAGGTGGTGCTCGACCGCCACGGTGACGCCCCGTGGACCGGCAGCCACCAGGTCGCCTACACCGACGTCGACGACCGAGGCCGCTTGACCGGCGACCCGGAGGAGGACGGTCGCGGTGTCCGGTCGCTCGCCTACTGGGTCGAGGGTCCTGTGGCGTCACAGCGCGCCGTGGACCCCGGGCTCTCCCAGCCCTCGGACCCCGAGGCGACGGTCGACCTCCTTCGTGCGACCGGCGTCACCGCGGACACCGGGTTCGGCAGCGTCTTCTACGGCCGGTCCGACCGGATGGGGCAGCTCGCCCTCGTCCTGGGCCTGGTGGCGTTCGGGCTCATCGTGCTCGGGCCGCGCCCCAGCCGCGGCACCCGGTGGTTCTGGTTCTGGCTGCTCTGGGCACCCTTCGCGCTGGGGGTGCTCGCGTATGCCGTCGTCGAGCTGGTGCGCCCCGGTGGCCTTCGGCGCCCGGGTGCCGGCCGTCGTCGCCGTCCCGGGCTGCTCGGCATCCTCATCGCCTGGATGGGCGGCGGGCTCCTGGCCCAGGTGGTCTCAGCGCTCGCGGACCTCGCACCGGTGCTGCTCGTCCGTCCCTGACCGGCGAGGCGGGGACCACGGCAGGGGCCGACCCGCGCTCAGGCTCCGCGCCCCGGCACCGGCGGCGGGCCGATGACGAGCAGGGCCAGGGTGGTCACCGCGACGAGCGTGGCGGCCACGATCAGGGCCGCGGCCGGGCGCGACAGGGCGGCGGCGACGGCGCGCTCCGGAGGCGTGCGAGCGGCATCCCCCTCCGGCGCGAGCCGCCAGCGAGCGGTGACGAGCTGCGCCCGGGTGACCCAGCGCTCGACCCACAGCGTCGCGAACGGCACGACCCCGGCGGCGAGGACCGTGACGGCCTGGCGCGGGCGCCACCGCTGGTCGACCCACAGCACGAGGGCCAGCAGCACGTAGGCGAGGAAGACCACCCCGTGGACGAGGCCGAAGACGCGCACGCCCAGGTCGGTGGCGCGGGTCAGGTACTTCAGCCCCATGCCGAACAGGAGCAGGGTCCACGTGACGACCTCGGCTCGGGCGAGGCACGTGAACAGGGTGTGGGGCGTCATCGGGTCCTCCGGGTCGGGTGGTCCATCGTCCCCGACCCGGACCGTGGGCGGAAGTGCGGTACCCGGTGTGCGTCAGTCGGGCGCACCCGGCAGCACACGGTCGTGCCGCAGCGAGAACCCGTCTCCACGGTGTCGATGAGCGAGAAGAAGACGAAGCCCGGGCCCCCACGCCGGTGGCACCGACGAGGAAGAAGTCGTACCACTCGACCGCCGTGCCGACGACGCCGGCGACCACGACCGGGACGATGGCCGGTGTGGATTTCCCCGGCGCACGGCTGTCGTCCTAGGATCGTGCACGGCACCCCGCGTGGTGGTACCCCGCCGAACTCCCCCAGGGCAGGAATGCAGCAAGGGCAGGTGGGCTCTTCCAGGTACGCGGGGTGTCCTCGTGTCCGGAGCCGGGTGGGAGGTCAGCCGAGGGAGCCGGCCGGCGCGGGCTCGTCGGCAGTGGCGTCGCCGCCTGATCCGCACGCGCCACCACAGCAGCCGCCGCCGCACCCGCCGGCCTCCGCGACCGGCTCGGGCTCGGTGCCCTGGAGGTCCCAGACCCTGCGGACGGCGTCGAGGAGCACCTCGACCGGCTGGGCGCCGCTCACGCCGTACTTCTGGTCGAGCACGAAGGTGGGCACCGAGGTGATACCGATCTGCGCGGCGAGCGCGAGGTCGGTGCGCACGTCGATGCCGTGGTCGTCGCCGGCGAGCAGCTCGCGCACGGCGGCCTCGTCGAGCCCGGCCTCGGTGGCGAGGCGGACGAGGGTCTCGTGGTCGCCGATGGCCTCGCCCTCGGTGTACCAGGCACGCATCACGCGCTCGGTGACCGGCTCCTCCCGGCCGAGCTCGCGGGCCAGGTGGATGAGGCGGTGGGCGTCGTAGGAGTTGCCGCCGCGCAGGGTCTCCCACTGGAAGTCGAGCCCGACGGCGGCGGCATCCTGTGCCATCCGCTCGTGCTGGGCGACCATCTGCTCGCGCGGGGCGCCGTACTTCGCCGCGATCCGGTCGATGACCGGGCCGTCCTCGACGGGCGCGGCGTCGCGGTCGAGCTGGAAGCTGTGCCAGACCACCCCCACCTCGTCGCGGTGCTCGAACTGCTCGAGGGCGAGCTCGAGGTGCCGCCGGCCGAGGTGGCAGAACGGGCAGAGGATGTCGGACCAGACGTCGATGCGCACCCCCCGAGGGTATGCCGCGCACCCCGCTGCGACCGAACCCGTACCCAGCGGGTGGCACGCGTCCACACCCGGCAGCACGGCATCGGGATGTCCGCAATCGCGACTAGGGTTCGGCAGGTGAGCACCGCGCTGTACCGCCGCTACCGACCCGAGACGTTCGCCGACGTCATCGGGCAGGAGCACGTGACCGAGCCGCTCATGCAGGCGCTGCGCACCGGGCGGGTCAACCACGCCTACCTCTTCAGCGGCCCACGTGGCTGCGGCAAGACCACCAGCGCGCGCATCCTGGCCCGGTGCCTCAACTGCGCGCAGGGCCCGACGCCCGAGCCGTGCGGCACCTGCGACTCGTGCGTCGCGCTGGCCCGCGGGGGCTCCGGCACGGTCGACGTCATCGAGATCGACGCGGCCAGCCACGGTGGCGTCGACGATGCCCGTGACCTGCGCGAACGCGCGTCCTACGGCCCCGCGCAGAGCCGCTACAAGATCTACATCATCGACGAGGCGCACATGGTGACGCCGCAGGGCTTCAACGCCCTGCTCAAGATCGTCGAGGAGCCGCCCGAGCACGTGAAGTTCGTCTTCGCGACGACCGAGCCCGAGAAGGTCATCGGCACGATCCGCTCGCGCACCCACCACTACCCCTTCCGGCTCGTGCCCCCGGCCCGGCTCCAGTCCTACATGGAGGAGCTGTGCGTCAAGGAGGGCGTCGCCGTCGCTCCGGGCGTGCTGTCGTTCGTCGTGCGCGCCGGCGGCGGCTCGGTGCGTGACTCGCTCTCGGTGCTCGACCAGCTCATCGCCGGTTCGGGACCCGCCGGCCTCACCTACGAGTCGGCCGCGTCCCTGCTCGGCTTCACCGACGGTGAGCTGCTCGACGGCGCGATCGACGCCTTCGCGGTGGGCGACGCCGGTGCCGTCTTCCGCACCATCGACAAGGTCGTCGAGACCGGCCTGGACCCCCGGCGCTTCGTCGAGGACCTCCTCGAGCGGCTGCGCGACCTCATCGTCGTCGCGGCCCTGCCCGACGGTGCCGGCCAGGTGCTGCGGCACGTGCCGGAGGACCAGCTCGAGCGGATGCGGCGCCAGTCGGCGGCCTTCGGCACGGGTGCGCTCTCGCGCGCGGCCGACGTCGTCAACGCGGGCCTCACCGAGATGACCGGCGCCACCGCCCCCCGGCTCCAGCTCGAGCTCATCGCCGCCCGCGTGCTGTTGCCCGGCGCCGCGGGAGAAGCGGGGTACGCCGCGCGCCTCGACCGGCTCGAGCGCCGCCTCGACGTCGGCTGGGTGCCGTCCCAGGCCGCCGCGTATGCCGCACCCCCGCCGTCCGCGGGCGGCGCACCGCCCGCTCCCCCCGCCGCGGCCCCTGCCCCTGCCCCTGCCCCTGCCCCTGCCCCTGCCCCTGCCCCTGCCCCTGCCCCTGCACCGGAACCTGCGCCTGCACCTGCGGCTG
>DATITJ010000450.1:0-4093 GCA_035467935.1 Ornithinibacter sp. | reverse complement strand
GATCTCCACGAGCCCGGCGCGGGCAGCCTCCTTGTTCTCGGCCTTGACGGCGTCCTCGAGGTTGCCGAGCAGCACGTCGACCGACCCCACGAGCTGGGGGACCTTCGCGGCCATCTTCGGGTTGCTCGGGTCGAAGAAGTGGATCCTCCGGCGGGGTCGGGCGGGCACCTCGCGCACGGGGGTCGGCGCCCCCACGGCGAGGGGCGTGAAGAAGTCCTTGGCGCTGCGCATGCGGGGCCTCTCGTCGGCGAGATCGGGTCTGCCGGGGACGCTAGCAGCGCCCGCGCCGAAGCCGTTGTGAGAGAGTTCACGGTGTGACAGACGACGCCCCGACGCAGCCCCTCGCGGCCGCCACGCAGCCCCTCGTGCGGGCTCCGCGGGCCGCCGGTGCCGCCGTGGCCGGGTCGGCGCCGGAGGCTGCCCCGACAGTCAACATCACCCGGCTCACCCAGGAGGCGTTGAGCAGGTCCGGCCTGCTGTGGGTGCACATCCCCGGCGGCGGCACCCACGCGGTGTGGCACGTGTGGCACGACGACGGTGACGAGCGCGGCAGCGGACCCGCGGCATACGTCGTCTCGGGTCCGGGCGAGCAGTCGCTGCCCTGGCTGCCCGACGAGGTGGAGCTCGTGCTCCGCAGCAAGGACACCGGGGGCCGCCTGCTCACGGTGCACGCGACCGCCCGGGAGGTGCGACCCGAGGACGACGGCTGGGACGCGGCCGTCGAGGTGCTGCGGCCCGAGCGGCTCAACGCCGTCGGCGACGTCGCGACCCGGTGGGCGCAGTCGTGCACCATCCACGTGCTCACGCCGCACGGCCGCCCGATCGAGCAGCCCGGCGCCTACGCCGACGGCTCCGGCGTCGCCACCGTGCGCCCCTCCGCGGGGACGACCGCCCGCTGGCGGCCCTGGCACTGGCGCGGCCGCGCCGGCGCCCGCCGCAACACCCGCCCCCTCCCCCGCTCCTGACCCCCACACCTTTCTCGCCCGGTGCGGGCACCTTCAGGGTCGCAGGACATCGGACGGGGTGCGACGGTGAGGGTCCCCCGCACGTGACGCGAGAGCGCGGATGAAGGATGCCGGGCGGCCCGCGCGGGCTGCGCGGAGCGGACGACCCGCCCCGATAGCCTGTCCCGGTGAGCACGCCGACCCGCGCCTTCGTCGGCCGCCTGACCGAGCTCAACGTCTTCGACCCGCTCGGTGACCAGGTCGGCCGGGTCCGCGACGTCGTCGTCACCTTCAACGTCGCCCGCAGCCGCCCCCGCGTCATCGGCCTCGTCGTCGAGGTGGCCGGGCGGCGCCGCGTCTTCGTGCCGATGACCCGGGTGACGTCCGTCGAGGGCGGCCAGGTCATCACGACCGGACTGGTCAACATGCGCCGCTTCGAGCAGCGCGGCAACGAGACCCTCGTCGTCGCCGAGCTCTTCGAGCGACCGGTCACGGTGCGCACCGAGGAGGGCACCGTCGTCGACGCCACCGTCGAGGACATCGGCATCGAGCAGCACGGCTCGCGCGGCTGGAGCGTGGCCCGCGCCTTCGTGCGCACCGGCGCCACCACCCGCAGCGGTCTGGGCCGGCTCGCCAGGCGCCGCGGGGAGACGCAGCTCGTCGGCATCGAGGACGTCCGCGGCCTTCGCGACCCCTCCGGCGCGCAGAGCGCCGCCCGGCTCGTCGAGGCCTATGAGGACCTCAAGCCCGCCGACCTCGCCGAGGTCATCCACGAGCTCACGCCGCAGCGCCGCGCCGAGGTCGCCGCGGCCCTGACCGACGACCGGCTCGCCGACGTCATCGAGGAGCTGCCCGAGGACGACCAGGTCGAGATCATCGCCGGCCTGCAGGTCGACCGTGCGGCCGACGTCCTCGAGGCGATGGAGCCCGACGACGCCGCCGACCTGCTCGCCGAGCTGCCCAAGGAGCGCCAGGAGGAGCTGCTCCAGAGGATGGAGCCCGACGAGGCGGCGGACCTACGACGCCTGCTCACCTACGACGAGAACACCGCCGGTGGCCTCATGACGACCGAGCCGGTCATCCTCGGCCCCGAGGCGTCGATCGCCGAGGCCCTCGCGGTCGTGCGCCGGGTGGAGCTCTCGACCGCCCTGGCCACCACGGTCTTCGTGTGCCGGTCCCCGCTCGAGACCCCCACCGGTCGCTACCTCGGCATGGTCCACATCCAGCGCCTGCTGCGCGAGCCCCCGCACGCCCCGATCGGCGGCATCCTCGACAAGGACGTCGAGCCGCTGCCGCCCGACGCCACCCTGGGCCAGGTGGCCCGGATGCTGGCGACGTACGACCTCGTCGGGCTGCCCGTCGTCGATGCCGAGGGCCACCTGCTCGGTGCGGTCACGGTCGACGACGTGCTCGACCACATCCTCCCCGAGGACTGGCGCGAGGAGCGCCACGACGTCGTGAGGCCCGAGGCGGTGCAGCGTGGCTGAACGCGAGCGCCGGGCCCGCATCGACCAGCCGCGCGAGGGCGGCCGGCGCTGGTCCATGCCGTCCGGCTTCACCGAGGAGGCCTTCGGGGTCGTCTCGGAGAAGTTCGCCCGCTACATGGGCACCCCGTACTTCCTCATCGGGATGACGGTCTTCGTCATCGTCTGGCTCGCGTGGAACACGTTCCTGCCGGCGGCCCTCCAGTTCGACCCCCGGGCCCTGAACTACACGCTCCTCACGCTGATCCTGTCGCTGCAGGCCTCGTACGCCGCGCCCCTCATCCTCCTCGCGCAGAACCGCCAGGCCGACCGCGACCGGGTCGCGCTCGACCAGGACCGCTCCCGCGACGAGCGCAACCTCGCCGACACCGAGTTCCTCACCCGTGAGGTGGCGGCGCTGCGCATCGCGCTGCGCGACCAGGCTACCCGCGACTTCGTGCGCGGTGAGCTGCGCGACCTCCTCGAGGAGCTCGAGGAACGCGGCCTGGTCCTCGTGCGGCGCGAGGACCTCGAGCCGGCGGGCGGGGCCCCGACCCCCACCGGGGACGGGACGTCCGGCACCGCGACCTAGACTGTGCCCATGCCCCAGGTGACTTCCGACGCCCTGCACGCTGCCCTCGAGACGGTCATCGACCCCGAGATCCGCAAGCCGGTCACCGAGCTCGGCATGGTCGAGAGCGTCGTGTCCGACGACGCCGGCCACGTGGCGGTCACGATCCTGCTCACGGTCGCCGCGTGCCCCCTCAAGGACACCCTGACCAAGGACACCACCTCGGCGCTGGAGAAGGTCGAGGGCGTCACCGGCGTCACCGTGACGCTCGGCGTCATGAGCGACGAGCAGCGCGGCGAGCTCAAGACCATGCTGCGCGGCGGGGTGGCCGAGCGCGAGGTGCCGTTCGCGCGCCCCGGCTCGTTGACCCGCGTGTATGCCGTGGCCTCCGGCAAGGGCGGCGTCGGCAAGTCGTCGGTCACGGCCAACCTGGCGGCATCCCTGGCCCAGCAGGGCCTGCGTGTGGGCGTCGTCGACGCCGACATCTACGGCTTCTCGATCCCCCGCATGCTCGGCGTCGAGGGCCGACCCACGCAGGTCGACGACATGATCCTGCCGCCGGTGAGCCACGACGTGAAGGTCATCTCGATCGGCATGTTCGTGCCCGGGAACCAGCCGGTCGTCTGGCGCGGGCCGATGCTGCACCGCGCGCTCCAGCAGTTCCTCGCCGACGTCTTCTGGGGCGACATCGACGTGCTGCTCCTCGACCTCCCGCCGGGCACCGGCGACATCGCCATCTCCACGGCCCAGCTCGTCCCCACCGCCGAGATCCTCGTGGTCACGACCCCGCAGCGGGCGGCGGCCGAGGTGGCCGAGCGCGCCGGCGCCATCGCCCTGCAGACGCACCAGCGCGTCGCCGGTGTCATCGAGAACATGAGCTGGCTCGAGCTGCCCGACGGCACCCGTCAGGAGATCTTCGGCTCGGGGGGTGGCCGGGAGGTCGCCGAGTCGCTGACCCGCGCGATCGGCGCCGAGGTGCCCTTGCTCGGCCAGATCCCCCTCGACACCCGGCTGCGGATCGGCGCCGACCAGGGCATGCCCGTCGTGCTCGGCGAGCCCGACTCCCCCGCGGCCGTCGCGCTGCGCGGCATCGCCAAGGGCCTCGCGACGCGCTC
>DATITJ010000449.1:0-8054 GCA_035467935.1 Ornithinibacter sp. | reverse complement strand
ATTGAGCCAGCCGCCGGCATCCTCGAGCTGCTGCGGCAGGTCCCAGTGGTAGAGGGTCACCATCGGCTGGATGCCCGCATCGAGCAGTCCGTCGACCAGGCGGTCGTAGAAGGCCAGCCCCGGTGCGTTCACGGGGCCGCTGCCCGAGGGCTGCACCCGGGGCCACGACACCGAGAAGCGGTAACCGTCGGCACCCAGACGCGTCATCAGCTCGAGGTCTTCGCGCCACCGGTGGTAGTGGTCGCAGGCCACGCCTCCGCTGCTGCCGTCGACGACACGACCGGGAGTGGCCGTGAAGGTGTCCCAGATGCTCGGGCCCTTGCCGTCCTCGGCCGCGGCACCTTCGATCTGGTACGAGGCCGTGCTGGTGCCGAAGAGGAAGCCCGGGGGGAGGGTCATGTCGCCGCGTCCACCGATGGTGCCGCTCATCCGTCGACTCCTGTCCCGGCGTCGCACGGTGGACGCCCTCGCCCATGCCGGACATGGTCCAGCCCCGCAGGATCATCGCGCACCCGGGCGCTGCTGCGCACCGCCTGCGGGGAAACTCACGCGGCCCGGTGTCGACCTGGGTGCGGCGCGTCCCGGTCAGGACCCCGGCTGTGGTGAGGCGTCGGGTGCGCAGGAGCCCGTCGGGTCAGCCGGCGAGCTGGGCGACCGCGTGGATGCCGATGCCGGCCAGGGCGCCGACGACCGTGCCGTTGATCCGGATGAACTGGAGGTCGCGGCCCACGTGCAGCTCGATCCGCTCGGCCGCCTCCCGGCCGTCCCAGCGGTCGACGGTCACCGAGATCACCTCGGCCAGCTCACTGCCGTACGCGTTGACGAAGAACGACACCGCCTCACCCAGCCGCGCCTCGAGCCGGCCGCGCCACGCCTCGTCCTCGACCAGGTGGCGGCCGAGGTGCTCGAGCAGCTCGTCACCGCGGGTGTGGAAGTAGGAGGTCTCGTCGTCCATCGCCGTCGTGAGCGAGGTGCGGAACGACGCCCACAGCCCGACCGCGGTCTCGGGCACCTGGGGGTGGGTCAGCAGTCGCTCCTTGAGGGCTTCGGCGCTGGCCATCACCTCGGGGTCGCACTGCAGGTCGGAGGCCAGCCGGCGCAGGAGGTCGTCGAGAGCCGTGCGCGCCGGGTGGCGCGGGTCGTCGTGGATGTCCGTCAGCCAGGCGAGCACCTGCTGGTACGACCAGCCGATCACCTTGTCGTCGACCCACGGCGGCGACCACCACGGAGCGCGCTCCCCGAGCACCGCGGCATACGTGCCGGGGTTGTCGGCGAGGTACTCCCGCAGCTGCTCGAGGCCGAGGTCGACGAGCCCGTGGTGGGTCTGCTCGTCGACGATGCCCTCGAGGAGGGTGCCGGCGATGGGGGCCAGTGGCTCCTGGACCAGCCGCGGCACGAGGAAGTCCCGCACGAGGGCACGCACCTCGTCGTCGGACAGCCGCCCGAGCCCGGCACGGGCGACCCGCACCACCTCGGTGCGCACCCGCCGCCGGTGCTCGGCCACCCCGAGCCACTGCCCCACCCGCTCGCCGACGCGCGCGGCCGCGAGCCGCTCACGCGCGATCTCCTCGGTGAGGAAGTTCTCGGTGACGAACTCCTCGAGGCTGCGACCGATCTCGTTCTTGCGCTTCGGGATGATCGCGGTGTGCGGGATCGGCAGCCCGAGCGGGTGCCGGAACAGGGCGGTGACCGCGAACCAGTCGGCGAGGGCGCCGACCATCGCGGCCTCGGCAGCCGTGTTGACGTAGCCCCACACCCCGTCGTGGTCGAGCCGCAGGGTCAGCACGAACACGACCGCGGCGAGGACGAGCAGCGACAGGGCGACGAGCCGCATCCGGCTCAGGCCGGTCCGGCGGGCGGCGTCGGCGGGCGAGGGGGCCATGAGACTCACCCGCAGATCCTCCCCCATCCCCGCGGGTGCGCCGACCGGGGGGACGTCAGGACGGATGCCGTGCCACACGTCGGCAGGTGCGGCGCCACGCGTCGGCGGGTCGGCGCGCCCTCGCGGCGGGCGCCGGGCCCGCGCGCCTGCGCCCGGCGCACCTACGCTGGGGTGGTGCGTTTCCTCAACGACCTCCGGCCCCAGCTCGACCTCACCTACGACGACGTGTTCATGGTCCCGAACCGGTCGTCGGTGACGAGCCGCCTCGACGTCGACCTCGCCACGGCCGACGGCACGGGCACGACGATCCCCCTCGTGGTCGCGAACATGACGGCGATCGCCGGGCGGCGGATGGCCGAGACCACCGCCCGCCGCGGCGCCCTCACGGTCATCCCCCAGGACATCCCCGCCGAGATCGTGCGCGACGTCATCGCCTGGCAGAAGTCGCGCCACCTCGTCTACGACACCCCGATCACCCTCGACCCGATGACCACGGTCGGAGAGGCGCTCGTCCTCCTCCACAAGCGGGCCCACGGTGCGGCCCTGGTCACCACCGGCGACCGGCCCATCGGGATCGTCACCGAGACCGACCTCACCGGGGTCGACCGCTTCACCCAGCTCGAGGACGTCATGGTCCGTGACATGGTCACGCTGGACGACGGGGTCGACGTCGAGTCGGCGTTCGACACGCTCTCCCACGCCCGGCGCCGCCTCGCACCGGTCGTCGACGCCGACGGACGCCTCGTCGGCATCCTCACCCGGGCCGGGGCCCTGCGCGCCCACCTCTACTCGCCCGCGACCGACGGCGACGGACGCCTGCGCATCGCCGCCGCGGTCGGCATCAACGGCGACGTCGCCGCCAAGGCCGCCGACCTGCTCGACGCCGGCGCCGACGCCCTGGTCATCGACACCGCGCACGGTCACCAGGAGAAGATGCTCGAGGCCCTCAAGGCGGTGCGTTCGATCGACCCGCAGGTGCCGTTGGTCGCGGGCAACGTCGTGTCGGCCGAGGCCACGCGCGACCTCATCGCCGCGGGCGCCGACATCGTCAAGGTCGGGGTCGGCCCGGGCGCGATGTGCACGACCCGGATGATGACCGCCGTCGGCCGTCCGCAGTTCTCGGCGGTGCTCGAGTGCGCCGCGGCGGCCCGCGAGCTCGGCAAGCACGTGTGGGCCGACGGCGGGGTGCGCCACCCCCGCGACGTCGCCCTCGCGCTGGCCGCCGGCGCCTCGAACGTCATGATCGGCTCGTGGTTCGCCGGCACGCTGGAGTCCCCCGGTGACCTCTACACCGACGAGGCGGGGCGCCAGTACAAGGAGTCCTTCGGCATGGCCTCCTCGCGCGCGGTCCGCAGCCGCACGGCGACGGACACGGCATACGACCGGGCCCGCAAGGCGATGTTCGAGGAGGGCATCAGCACGGCCCGGATGTACGTCGACCCGGCCCGACCGAGCGTCGAGGACGTGCTCGACGAGATCGTCGCGGGCCTGCGCAGCAGCTGCACCTACGCCGGCGCGCGCACCCTCGAGGAGTTCCACGAGCGCGCGACGGTCGGCCTGCAGAGCACCGCCGGTTTCGCGGAGGGACGCCCACTGCACACGTCCTGGTAGCTCGCCCGGGTTCGGCGACTGGGGCAGGATGCTCGTATGCCGTTCGACGTCGCCTCGGTCCGCGCCCACTTCCCCGCCCTCGCCGACGGGGCCGCGTTCTTCGACGGCCCCGGGGGCAGCCAGGTGCCCGACGTCGTCGGCCGGGCCGTCGCGCAGACCCTGACCAGCGCGATCTCCAACCGCGGCACGGTCACCCCCTCCGAGCGCCGGGCGGATGCCGTCGTCGGCGAGTTCCGTTCCGCCTACGCCGACTTCCTCGGCGCCGACCCGCGCGGCATCGTCTACGGCCGCAGCGCCACCTCCCTGACCTACGACCTCGGGCGCGCCCTCGCCAAGCACTGGGGGCCCGGCGACGAGGTCGTCGTGACCCGCCTCGACCACGACTCCAACATCCGCCCGTGGGTGCAGCTGGCCGAGGCGGTCGGGGCCACGGTGCGCTGGGTCGACTTCGACCCCGCCACCGGCGAGCTCTCGGCGGATGCCGTGGCCGCCGTGCTGTCCGAGCGCACCCGGCTCGTCGCGACGACGGCGGCGTCCAACCTCATCGGCACCCGCCCGCCGGTGTGCCGCATCGCCGACCTCGCGCACGAGGTGGGCGCGCTGCACTGGGTCGACGGGGTGCACGCGACGGCTCACGCTTCGGTCGACCTCGCCGCGCTGCGGGCCGATGTCTGGACCTGCTCCCCCTACAAGTTCATGGGGCCGCACTGTGGTGTCCTCGCCGCCGACCCGGCGCTGCTCGAGACGCTGCACCCCGACAAGCTCCTTCCCTCGACCGACACCGTCCCTGAGCGCTTCGAGCTCGGCACCCTCCCCTACGAGCTCATGGCCGGCGCCACGGCCGCCGTCGACTTCATCGCGAGCCTGGCCGACCTCGGTGGTGACGGCACGGCATCCGGCCCGGGTGACGCCACGGTGAGCCGACGCGAGCGGATCGGTCTCGGCATGAAGGCCGTGCACGCCCACGAGCAGGGCCTGCTCGACGTCCTCGAGCCGGCCCTGCGTGCCCTGCCCGGCGTCACGGTCCACAGCAACGCCCGGGCGCGCACGCCCACGCTCCTGTTCACCGTCGAGGGCCGCGACCCGCAGGACGTCCGGTCCGGGCTCGCCGAAGCCGGCGTCAACGCCCCGGCCGGGCACTTCTACGCCCTGGAGTGCTCTCGCCACCTCGGGCTCGGCGACACCGGTGGGGTGCGCGTGGGCCTGGCGCCGTACACGTCCGAGGACGACGTCGACCGCCTCGTCAGCGGCCTCCGCGGGATCCTCTGAGCACCGGGCACCGAGATGGTCGCGCTGCTCGAGCCGCTCGAGGCCCCCGTCCACCCCATCGAGGCGCTGCGTCGGGTGGCGTTCCTCCTCGAGCGCACCCGTGCCGGCACCTACCGGGTCGAGGCCTTCCGCAACGCCGTCACGACCCTCAAGGGCCTCGACGGGGTCGAGCTGCGCGAGCGCGCCGAGGCCGGCACGCTCCAGGAGATCCCCGGCATCGGGAAGTCGACGAGCGGGGTCATCGCCGAGGCGCTGGGGGGTGCGCTGCCGGCATACCTCATGTCCCTCCAGGAGAAGTCGGGCGGCCCTCTCGTCGACGGTGGCGGCGAGCTCTACGCCGCGCTGCGCGGGGACTGCCACCTGCACTCCGACTGGAGCGACGGGGGCAGCCCGATCGACGAGATGGTGCTCACCGGCCTCGAGCTCGGCCACGAGTGGCTGGTCCTGACCGACCACAGCCCCCAGCTGAGGGTCGCGAACGGCCTGACCGTCGAGCGGCTCACCCAGCAGCTCGGCATCGTCGACGCAATCGACCGTTCGCTCGGGGGGTCGTTCCGTCTGCTCAAGGGCATCGAGGTCGACATCCTCGACGACGGTGGGCTCGACCAGACCGACGCGATGCTCGCGCGACTCGACCTCGTCACGGCATCCGTGCACAGCAAGCTGCGGATGAACGCCGGGCCGATGACGACACGCATGGTCGCGGCCGTCTCGAACCCCCGCGTCAACGTGCTCGGCCACTGCACCGGTCGCCTCGTCGAGGGTTCACGCGGCACGCGACCGCAGTCGGACTTCGACGCCCGGGCGGTCTTCGAGGCCTGCGCGGAGCACGGCACCGCCGTCGAGATCAACAGCCGGCCCGAGCGCTGCGACCCGCCCGACGAGCTGGTGCTGCTGGCCCTCGAGATGGGCTGCCTGTTCGCCGTCGACTCCGACGCGCACGCCCCCGGGCAGCTCGACATGAAGGCCTACGGGTGCGAGCGGGCCGAGCGCCTCGGGGTGCCACTGGACCGGATCGTCACGACGTGGGATGCCGACCGCCTCCTCGCGTGGGCGAACCCGAGGCGGTGACGATGGCCGAGGTCACCTTGGGGATGGGCGGGCTGCTGCGCGTCGAATCCGGTTCCACCGAGGCGCCGTTCGAGCAGGTGCGCCGCCAGCTTGCCGAAGGAATCGGCGACGGACGCCTGCCGCCGGGCACGAAGCTGCCGCCGATCCGCGCCCTCGCCGGGGAGCTGGGGCTCGCCGCGAACACCGTGGCCCGGGCCTACCGCGAGCTCGAGGAGGCGGGGCTGGTGCTCACCCGGGGGCGGCTCGGCACCGTGGTGTCACCGGATGCCGGGTCCGCCGCGGACTCCGCGGGTGGTGGGGCCGGTGGGCACGGCGCGCCCCACGCGGCGGTGCGGCTCGCGGCGGCCGACTACGCCCGCGCGGCCGGCGCCGCCGGGGTGCCCGAGGCGGATGCCGTGGCGTTCGTGCGAGACGCCTTCCGCCGCCGATCCTGACCCTGCCCGACCCGCGTGCGGAGTCAGGAGCAGTTCGCCGAGTCAGGGTCGGATACGGCCCCGGAGCGGGCGGACTGCTCCTGACTTCGCGGGGATGCCGGGTGGCTCGGAGCCCGTTTTGGTGAGGCGCGGATCGTCCCCTATGCTTTCGGAGTCCTCGACGGATCCGAGCGCTGCGCGCTGCGCGACCTTGAGGCCCGGTCGAGGTCGGGTCCCCATCGTCTAGCGGCCCAGGACCCCGCCCTTTCACGGCGGTAGCACGGGTTCGAATCCCGTTGGGGATACGTTAGGCCAGGCCTTTCACGAGGCCCCGTAGCGCAGTTGGTTAGCGCGCCGCCCTGTCACGGCGGAGGTCGCGGGTTCGAGTCCCGTCGGGGTCGCTCACGAGGAGCGGTCGGAGCAATCCGGCCGCTCCTCTGCTGTGTCCCGGGCCACGGTCTCCCGGGACCACGGCACGCCTCGAGGGGGCGAGCTCGAGGTGCGACGGTCCGACCGGCCTCGCCGGCGGGCCGGCCCCGGATCAGGGCGGCCAGGGCGCCGGGTCGGCCAGCACCGCCGACAGCTCGGCGAGTGCGGCGCCGGTCGCCCCCGGAGCTGGGTCCCCCGAGGCGGTCGAGATCGTCGGGGCGACCCCGAGGGCCCACGCCGCCCGCGTACTGATCGAGGCAGCCCGTGGAGCCCTCGAGAGGTAGCCGAAGTCGGCGAGCGGACCGGGGCGCCCCGGCGCCACCTCGGGTACGGTCCAGCTGGCGCTCGAGCACCTCATCGGCTGTACCGCCTCCGGGGTGGGCCCGCGTGCCCTCCGCCCAGGCCCCGTCCCCGCACCGCAGCCCGGCGCCGGCGGTGCTGGACGGCATCCGGCGGCGCGGCCATACGGCATCCCATGGCCGTTCGGAGGGTCTGCACAGATGCGTTATAGTTGCGGCGCGCCGGGGCGACCTGGCGATCTGTCTACGCAGGTCGGGGCCCTCGTGGTCACGGTTGCGAGGACACGGCCAGGTAGCTCAGTTGGTACGAGCGTCCGACTGAAAATCGGAAGGTCGGCGGTTCGACCCCGCCCCTGGCCACGCAAAACCGCAGGTCAAAGGCTTGTGATGCCTTGCTCGAATCCGGAGCCTGCTAACGCTTGCTAACACGAGGCTCGAGGGCCACGGCTTTCGACCGTTCTTGCGGGCCTGGTGAGGGCGCCATGACTTGGCGGCACACGACCCCTTGAGCGCGCACCGAAACCACGGCCCGGAGCCAGTGGAGTGGCCGACGTCTGCGCCAGGCCGACGCGGTCGGGGCCTGCGCGCGGCGCAGTGCCAATGCGGCTCTCGTGCAGCCACTCCCGCGGTGACTACAGCAGCGGCCCGCGGCCGTTGCGCCTGTTCCCCGACAGGGGCTGCGGTCGAGGTCCTCCGGCGTCACGTGCTGCATGGCCCGCGGGCAGCGACGATCGGGCGCTGGGCCACCGAATTTTAGATCCTACCCGCCGGTAGGAGGACGGCCTGTGACGCAGGTCGCTGTTGCTGGGACGGTTTCAGCGTCCCTGATGGGGCACGGTTAGTGACATGAGTACTGACAAGGCAGCCCAGGCCCGCGAGGGCTTTCTCGACAGCATCAAGGGCAAGGCCAAGGAGATGGCCGGCGCCGTGAGCGGCAAGGACGACCTGGTGCAGGAGGGACAGCTGCAGCAGGCGGCGGCCAGCAACCGCAAGGCCGCCCTGGCCGACGAAGCAGTCGCCGACGCCAAGGCTGAAGAGGCCACGCAGGAGATGCGTGAGGCCAGCCGTGAGGCCGCCCAG
>DATITJ010000448.1:0-1754 GCA_035467935.1 Ornithinibacter sp. | reverse complement strand
AGGGCGGCGAGGTCGGGTGTCGCGGCGAGCGCGCTCTCGGCGGCGGCGGCGCGGGCGGCGAGGGCCGCTTGCGCGGCGCGGGCGCGCGACACGGCGTCCTCGCCCGGGCCCAGCGCCCGCTCCAACGGCCCGAGCACGGATGCCGCCGCCCGGCGGACGGGCTCGAACCCGCTCGCCCCGGAGACGCCGACGACCACGACGAGGCCCGTGGCGACGAGGGCCCCGGTGAGGAGGCGGCGCGAGGGGGTGGTGCGGGTGGTGCGGGTCGAGGTGGGGGTGCGGCGGACGTGCATCGTCACGCCCGCCGGTTGTCGACGAGCACGCGCTCGAGGGTGCCGAACTCCTCGACGCACCGGCCGGCCCCGCGCGCGACGGCGTGCAGCGGGTCCTCGGCGGTGTGCACGGGCACGCCGAGCTCGTGGGAGAGGCGCTCGTCGAGGCCGCGGATGAGGGCTCCCCCGCCGGTGAGGGCGATGCCGCGGTCGGCGACGTCGCCGGCGAGCTCGGGCGGGCAGACGTCGAGGACCGTGCGCACGAGGTCGACGATCTGCAGCAGCGGGGCCTCGATGGCCCGGCGCACCTCGGCCGACCCGATGGTCACGGTCTTGGGCAGGCCCGTGACCAGGTCACGGCCGCGCACCCGCTCGCTGAGCTCCGCGCGCAGCGGGAAGGCCGAGCCGGCGCCGATCTTGAGGTCCTCGGCGCTGCGCTCGCCGAGGAGCAGGCTGTACTCGCTCTTGACGTGGGCGACGAGGGCGTCGTCCATCTCGTCGCCGCCGATCCGCACGGTGCGCGAGGTGACGATGCCGCCGAGGCTGATGATCGCGACGTCGGTCGTGCCGCCGCCGATGTCGACCACCATCGACGCGCGGGTCTCCTCGACGGGCAGGCCGGCGCCGATCGCGGCGGCCATCGCCTCCTCGATGACGTAGACGCGGCGGGCGCCCGAGCGCACGGTGGCGTCCTCGAGGGCGCGGCGCTCGACGCCGGTGATGTCGCTCGGCACGCACACGACGACCCTCGGCCGGACCAGCCGCGAGGGGGCCACCTGGTCGACGAACCAGCGGATCATCCGCTCGGTGACGTCGGCGTCGGAGATGACGCCGTCACGCAGCGGCCGCACCGCCGTGACGGACTCGGGCGTGCGGCCGAGCATCTCCTTGGCCCGGTGGCCGGCGGCGAGCAGCTGGCTGGTGCCGGTCCTGACGGCGACGACCGAGGGCTCGTCGAGGACCACGCCGCGACCGCGCTCGTAGATGACGGTGTTGGCCGTCCCGAGGTCGATGGCGAGGTCCCTCCCGCGCACCCACCCGGTCGACCATCCGCTCATGCCCGCAGGCTAGGTCGACGGCGCCGAGGCCTCGGGATGCCGCGCCGTGCCGGTCCGATCCCGATCCACACCGTCCCGGGCACGGGGGTGGTCGCGCGTTACCGCGCAGGAACCGCTGTCGTGGCAGCGACGACCGCGCGGGTAGGCCGCGCCGCACCCGACTCGACCCGACGGCGGATGCCGTGGCACGGCATCCGCTCCCCGCGTCAGGCGGTCAGAGCTCGGGGAACCAGATGCCGATCTCGCGCACGGCCGACTCCGCGGAGTCGGAGCCGTGGACGCTGTTCTGCTGCACGGTGGTGCCCCAGTCGCGGCCGAGGTCGCCACGGATCGTGCCCGGCTGGGCGACCGTGGGGTCGGTGGCGCCGGCGAGGGAGCGGAAGCCCTCGATGCAGCGCTCGCCCTCGATGACGACGGCGGTGAC
>DATITJ010000447.1:0-4909 GCA_035467935.1 Ornithinibacter sp. | reverse complement strand
CGGGCCCTCCGGGGCCGGGAAGTCGACCCTCGGCCGCCTCATGGCCGGCATCGACGGCCCCCGCACGGGCCTGGTCACCGGGGGCGGGGTGCCGCTCGTCGACCTCGACCTGCCCGTGCTGCGCGGCGAGGTCGCCCTCGTCACGCAGGAGCACCACGTGTTCGTCGGCACCCTCGCGCAGAACCTGCGGCTGCCCCGGCCCGGCGCCACCGAGGCCGAGCTCGAGAACGCCCTGGCGGCGGTCGACGCCCTCGGCTGGGCCCGGGCCCTGCCCGCCGGCCTCGAGACGGTCGTGGGGTCGGGTGGCCACACGCTCACCGAGGCGCAGGCCCAGCAGCTCGCCCTGGCCCGGCTCGTGCTCGCCGACCCGCACACCCTCGTCCTCGACGAGGCCACCTCGCTGCTCGACCCCCGGGCGGCCCGCCACCTCGAGCGCTCCCTCGCGGCGGTCGTCGACGGGCGCACGGTCGTCGCCATCGCTCACCGGCTGCACACCGCGCACGACGCCGACCGGGTCGCCGTCGTCGAGGACGGCCTGGTCAGCGAGCTCGGCTCCCACGACGAGCTGCTCGCGCGCAACGGGTCCTACGCCGCGCTCTGGCGCTCCTGGCGCGACGAGTCCTGACGCCGCACGCGACCGGCGCCGGCACGGCGGCGCACCCCCGGCGGTGCCGGGGCCGAGGGCGATGCGGAGTCAGGAGCAGCTCGCGGGCTCAGGAGGATCTCGCCGGGTCAGGGTCGTATACGGCCCTGACCCGGCGAAGTGCTCCTGACTTCGCGAAGAGGCGGGCCGGGTGCCGGATGCCGGGTGCCGGGTCAGCGGGTGGGCTCACCGGTGCGATCCACATCTCCACGACGGCGTAGTCCTCGCCCAACCGCCCCACCGGGAATCGGCGGGCCGCCCGGTGGTCATCGTTCGACGAGCCGGATCGACACCTCGGCGACGTCGTCGTCGGCCAGTCCCTCGCGCACGCGGACGGCCTTCTTCACAGGCAGGACGAAGGCCCCGGCACTGCTCGAGGGGAACAGCGACGTGCGCCAGACCGACGCCCCGATGGTCACCTCGACGCGCACCGAGCCGAACCCGCCGGTGGCGTCACCCACCACCTCGTCGACGTCGTCGCTGACGTCCTCGGGCACCGTGACGAAACGCCAGGACCCCTCCTGCCAGCGCCACACGGCCGCGGCGAAGGTCCACACCCGATCGGATGCCGTGCTCACCCAACCATCGTGGCGCGACCCACCGACACCGGGTGCGCAGGCGGCGGGCCCGCGGACGGCATCCCCAGCTCGACCCGCCGGGGGAACCCTGCGGGCACCGCCGGGTTGCGCGCCGGCACCGGCGGCAGCACGGCGTACGGCTCTGCCTGACGCGGCCGCTGATCCGCCTCGCCCCGGTTGGGCCACAGCGACATCGCGCGCTCGGCCTGGGCGGTGATCGTCAGGGAGGGGTTGACGCCCAGGTTGGCCGACACGGCCGCGCCGTCGACGACGGAGATGCCCGGGTGGCCCCAGACCCGGTGGTAGGCGTCGAGCACGCCGCGCTCGGGGCTCGAGCCGATGGCGGTCCCGCCGATGAAGTGCGCCGTCATGGGGGTGTCGAGCACCTCGCCCCAGGAGCCCCCGGCCACCGCGCGGGTGCCCGTGTCCTCCTCGAGCCGGGCGGCCAGGGCCTGCATCGCCGTGTGCCCCACCTCGATGTACGTGGGGTTGGGCTCACCGTGGCCCTGGGCAGAGGTGAGGCGGTACCGACCCAGCAGGCCCCTGGTCCGCGACGTGCGCAGCGAGTTGTCCTTGGTCTGCATGACCAGGCCGATGACCGTGCGCTCGCTCCACCGGTAGGCGTTGATGCCGACCGCCCGTAGGTCACGCGGGTGGCGGGCGAGCTCGAGCAGCGCCTGCGCCAGCCGCGAGCGCCCGGTGTCCGGTGGCACCCGGACACCGGCGAGCAGGGCCATGGCGTTCGACCCCCTGCCGTAGCGGCAGTTCTCCACGTGGGTGACGTCGTCCGGGTGGAACGACGACGTGATCGCGACCCCCTTCGACAGGTCGGCCCCCTCGGGCACGGTGAGCGTCGTCGCGCCGAGGAGGGCCTCGGAGTTGGTGCGGGTCAGGTGACCCAGGCGGTCCGAGATCCGGGGCAGCTCGCCCTCGTCCTTCATCTCGTGGAGGAGGTGCTGGGTGCCCCACGTGCCGGCCGCCACGACGACGTGCCGTGCCGTGGTCACCCGCACGTCGCGGCCGCTGCGCGGACCGGTGCGCTCGTGGCGCACGCGGTACCGCTCGCCCTCGCCGTCCGGGGCCCCGGTGCCGGGCACGACACCGAGGCGCGTGACGGTGCGCATCGGCTCGACGTGCACCCCCAGGCTCTCCGCGAGCGCCAGGTAGTTCTTGACGAGCGTGTTCTTGGCACCCACCCGGCATCCGACCATGCAGTTGCCGCACTCGGTGCACCCGGTGCGCTCGGGCCCGGCACCGCCGAAGAAGGGGTCAGGGACGCGTTCCCCGGGTGCGCCGAAGTAGATGCCGACGGGGGTCTTGCGGAAGGTGTCACCCACTCCGAGGTCCTCGGCCGTGCGGCGCATCACCTGCTCGACGGTGCCCTCGCACGGGTTGGTGACGACCCCGAGCATGGTCGAGGCCGTCGCGTAGTGCGGTGCGAGCTCGGCCTGCCAGTCGGTGATGTCGCTCCACTGCGCGTCGCGGTAGAACGGCGCGGGCGGCACGTAGAGGGTGCAGGCGTAGTTCAGCGACCCGCCGCCCACCCCGGCGCCGGCGAGGATCATGACGTCCTTGAGCCGGTGGATGCGCTGCACCCCGTAGCAGCCGAGCTTCGGCGCCCACAGGAACCGGCGCACGTCCCACGAGGTCTGCGCGAAGTCGTCGTCGGCGAAGCGGCGCCCCGCCTCCAGCACGAGGACGGAGTAGCCCTTCTCGGCCAGGCGCAGGGCCGTCACGGACCCGCCGAAGCCCGACCCGATGACGACGACGTCCACGTCCGTGTCGGTGGCGACGTCGGTGGCGGGCTCGCGCGGGGCCGTCGCGGGGGTGGTGCCGTTCGTCGTCATTTCAGTCCGACCGCCTTCATCGCCCGCAGGGCCGTGGTGAGCACGCGGGCATAGGTCTCGTCGGACATCCCGCCGAACGGCGCGATGGGGACGAGGTGCTGGGAGGTGATGTTCTGGGTCTCGGTGTACTTCATCAGGCCCTCGCGACCGTGCCGGCGGCCCAGGCCCGAGGACTTCATCCCGCCCATCGGGGCGGCGACGCTGCCCCAGGTCGCGGCATAGCCCTCGTTGATGTTCACCGTGCCGGCGTGGATCCGGGCTGCGACCTGACGGCCCCGGCGCACGTCTCGCGTCCAGACCGACGCGTTGAGGCCGTACTCGGTGTCGTTCGCCATCCGCACCGCCTCCTCGTCGGAGGCCACCCGGTAGAGCGACACCAGCGGACCGAAGGTCTCCTCGTCGCGGCAGGCCATCGCCGAGGTCACGCCCTCGAGCACCGTGGGCTCGACGACGAGCGGCCCGATGTCGGGCCGTGCGCGGCCACCGGTGAGCACCCGGGCGCCCTTGGCGACGGCGTCGTCGATGTGGCCGAGCACCTTCTCCTTCTGGTCCGCGCTCACGAGGCTGCCCATGTCGGCGCCCCAGTGCAGCCCCGTGGACAGGCGCATCCGCGAGACCTGCTCGACGAACCGTGGGACGAACTCGTCGTAGACGTCGGTGTGCACGACGAGCCGCTCCGCGCTGATGCAGAGCTGGCCCGCCGACGAGAAGCAGGCCCGCACGGCTCCCGCCGCGGCCCGGCGCACGTCGGCGTCCGCGGCGACGTACATGGTGTTCTTGCCGCCGAGCTCCAGGCTCACCCCGACGAGCCGCCTGCCGGCCGACTGGGCGACGCGGCGGCCGGTGGCGGTGGATCCCGTGAAGCTCACGTAGTCGGCCTGGTCGACGACGGCCTGGCCGGTCGGGTCGCCGTGGCCGAGCACGACCTCGAGCAGGTGCTGCGGGAGCCCGGCGTCGTCGAAGATCTCGGCGGCGGCCAGGGCGGTGAGCGAGCCCTGGAGGTCGGGTCGCAGCACGACGGCGTTTCCCGCCAGGAGCGCGGGCAGGGCGTCGGTCACGGCCAGGCTCAGCGGGTAGTTCCACGGCGAGACGATGCCGACCACGCCCTTGGGGCGGTGGTGCTCGACCGCCCGTGAGAGCACCGGGAGCACCCCGACGTGCTTGGTCTCGCGCAGCAGCGCGGGACCGCGCCGGGCGTAGTGGCGCGCGACGATGGCGCAGTCGGCGACCTCCTCGTAGGCGTGCGAGCGGGCCTTGCCCGCCTCGAGCTGCACGAGGTCGAGCAGCTCGGCCTGCCGGTCGAGCACGAGGTCGTGCACCCGCAGCAGCACCGCGGCGCGCTCCTCGACGGAGGTCGCGGCCCATCGTTGCTGGGCCCCGCGAGCCGCGTCGATGGCCACCTCGACGTCGCGCACGGTGGAGAGCGGCAGCACCGCGAGAGGGGCACCCGTCATGGGGGTGCGGGTCAGCTCCTGGCCGCCGTCTCCGGAAGCCACCGCCCGGGCGGTGAGAGCACGAACTCTCGCCGGGTCCACGGCATACGTGGCGGCGGGGTCGGTCTCCGGGTCTGCGATGACGTCGGCCATTACCGAAGGGTAACCACCGGGTCCACCCCCCGGAACCCGTTCGTGAGGTGCGGCACGCCGCAGGTCGTCGTGTCAGCTGCGCTGGTAGGGCGCCACGACGACCTCGACCCGCTGGAACTCCTTGAGGTCGAGGTAGCCCGAGGTGGCCATCGCCCGGCGCAGCGCGCCGACGAGGTTGGTCGTGCCGTCGGCGGTCCGGCTCGGGCCGAAGAGGATCTCCTGCAGGCCCGCGACCGCCCCGACCTCGACGCGCTC
>DATITJ010000446.1:0-8481 GCA_035467935.1 Ornithinibacter sp. | reverse complement strand
CTCGATCGTCGGGTAGCCGACGAGGCCGGCCCCCGCCCAGCGGCCGACGAGCCACGCGAGGGGGGCCAGGTCGGCGTGGAGGGAGCTGTCGAGGTGGAAGACCATGGGCTCCAGCATATGGAGCCCCCGCGAGCACCCTGGTCGTCGAGGTCAGGTGCGGCACCGAGGCGCACGAGCGGCTCGAGCCGGGGGTTCACCGTCGCCTCCACCGGGCGACCTCGTGCCGTGGGCGAGTGCACTCGCCCACTGACCGGCGTCAGCCGACGATGGCGAGCGCCAGGCCGTACGCCACGACCCCGGGCACGAGCAGGCTCGCCGACGCCGAGGACAGCTGTGCACGCACCGAGGTGATGGCGGGCAGCACGCTGAGCATCCGGCGGGTGGCGTGCGCGACGGCCGCGCAGAGGAGGCCGACGAGGGCGGCCGGGCCGGTCTCGGGGGCACCGACCACCGCGGCGGCCACCAGGGCCCCGACACCGCCGAGCAGCATGCTGATCGGCAGCATCCACGGGCGCACCCTGTCGAACCCCGCTCCGAGGTCGGCGACCGCCGACACGGCGATCGCGACGAGGGCGACGACGGCGACATCGGTGGCGCGTTGGCTGCGCGAGAGCGGCATCCACGTCGTGCCGAGCGCGACGACGGCCAGCCCGAAGGACGTCACCGCCACCGACTCGGTGAGGCGCGGGCGTCCGTCGCGCCGGACGATCTGGTGCACGAACATCACGGCGAGGCCGATGACCAGGGCGATCGGCACGTGACGCAGGTAGGGCTCGTCGGAGGGCACGGCCGCGACGGCCGGCGCCAGCACCGCGGGCACGCCGATGGCCAGGGAGGAGCCGAAGCGGCTCGACGACCCGTGCAGCGCCGGCCATCCCCAGGCGACGACGATGCCGGCCCAGGCCAGCCCGGCCGCGAGGACGACCGGGTCGGCGAGCACCGCGAGCACGAGCAGGGCGGCGAGGGCGGCGGTCGCGAGGGCGGCCACGGGCCGGCGGACTGTCGCGAGCGCCGGGAGCACCGGCTCCCGCAGGACGGAGGTCTCGCGGCGGGCCCGTCGGGCGGCCCGGGTCTCGGGCGGGGCCATCCTCGGGGCGGCGGTCACGTCGTTCGCCTGGTCGTCCACGCGCGGCATCCTCCCATCATCCACCGGCGAAGGGAGGCAGCACCTCGACGACCGCCCCCGACGGCACGGGGTCCTCTCCCGTGCTGGCCCGGCCCTCGACGAGCACGGAGCAGACCGGGAGCACGGGCGCCAGGCCCGGCCGGGCGGCGAGCAGCCGGCCGACGAGCTCGCCGACCGTGGTCACACCGGCGAGCACCTCCTCGTCGACCCCCGCCGCGGCACGGGCGCCCGCCCAGTAGCGAACGGTCACCGTCTCAACCCCGCCGACATCCGGACTGCTGGTACCCATGGCCACCTATCCTGTGGGCGATGGCCCACCTGCTGCTGTTGACCAACACCTTGGCGCCCAGCGCCGAGGTCGTCCCGGCGCTCGGGCTCCTGTCCCACCATGTTCGCATCCTCCCCGCCGAGGGGTCCGCACTCGTCGACGCCCCGCAGGCCGACGTCGTCGTCGTCGACGCCCGCCGTGAGCTCGCGATGGCCAAGTCACTGTGCCGGGTCATCTGCACGACGGGCATCTCGATCCCCCTCATCGTCGTCGTCACCGAGGGCGGGCTCGCCGGCATCACCAGCGACTGGGGCATCGACGACGTCATCCTCGACACCGCGGGGCCGGCCGAGGTCGAGGCCCGGCTGCGGCTCGCGATGGGTCGCACCGCCGAGGCCGACGCCGACGCGGGCGGCCCCATCACGGCCGGCGCGCTCGTCATCGACGAGGCCACCTACTCCGTGCGGCTGCGCGGACGGGTCCTCGACCTCACCTACAAGGAGTTCGAGCTCCTCAAGTACCTCGTGCAGCACCCGGGCCGGGTCTTCACCCGCTCGCAGCTGCTCCAGGAGGTCTGGGGCTACGACTACTTCGGCGGCACCCGCACCGTCGACGTCCACGTGCGCCGGCTGCGCGCCAAGCTCGGCACCGACCACGAGGTGCTGATCGGCACCGTCCGCAACGTCGGGTACCGCTTCGTCCCCGAGGTCGCCGAGTCGTTCTCCGAGATCGAGTCCTGACGTGGCGCGAACCCAGCGCGCCCACGAGGTCGACGCCGACACGGCATCCGACCTGCGCGCGCTGTGGTCGAGCGCGACCGAGGCCGACGGCGTCGGGGCGGTCTCCGAGGCCTTCCGCCTCGCCGTCGGCCCACCGCGCGACGGCGTCGTGCACCTCCTGCGGTATGCCGGTGACGGCGCCCTCGTCGGCTACGCGCAGGTCGCCCGGGCGCGCACGCCGGATGCCGTGGCCGAGCTCGTCGTCGACCCCCACCACCGCCGCCGGGGCCACGGGCGGGCCCTGCTCGACGCGACCCTGGCGGAGGGCGCGCGCAGCGTCTGGGCCCACGGGATGCTGCCTGCGGCCGAGGCGCTGGCGCGGGCCTCCGGCCTCGAGCTGGCACGCAGCCTGCACCGCATGACGCGGCCTCTGACGTCCGACGATGCCACGGATCCCGTTCTTCCCGAAGGCTTCTCGGTGCGGGCGTTCGTGCCGGGCCAGGACGACGAGGCGTGGGTCCGGCTCAACGCCGCGGCGTTCGCGGGCCACCCGGAGCAGGGCCGGCTCACGGTCGCCGACCTCCACGAGCGGATGGCCCAGCCGTGGTTCGACCCCGCGGGGTTCCTCCTCGTCGTGGCGGACGCCACCGGCCGGGCCCACGGTCCCGGGGCGGGCGGGATCCGGCGCGGGACCGGGGAGGTCGTCGCCTTCCACTGGACCAAGGTCGACGACGGTCGGACCGGGCGGGGGGAGGTCTACGTGGTCGGTGTCGACCCGGCCCACCAGGGCCGGGGGCTCGGCGGACCGCTCACCGCGCTCGGCCTGGCGCACCTCGCACGGCGGGGCCTGGCCGAGGTCGAGCTCTACGTCGACGGCGACAACACGGCGGCCCGGCGCACCTACGAGCGGCTGGGGTTCACCGACGCCGCGGTCGACGGGCAGTACGCCCGCGCCACGACCTGACAGGATTGGGGCATGACGGCAGACACGGGAGTCGGGACGAGGACCTCCGCGCGCGACGCCGCCGCAGACGCCGCGGCCGAGGCGAGCATCGTGAGCGAGGTGTCGATCGCGAGCGCGTCGGTCACCGAGACGCGCACCTACCCACCACGAGGCGCCAACGGCCGCTTCGTGCGCGGGGCCGGCGCTGCCGGTCAGGTCGGCGAGCAGGTGGGCCTGCCGGCCGACCGCTTCCTGGACCGTGAGATCTCGTGGCTGCAGTTCAACGAGCGCGTCCTCCAGCTCGCGGCCGACGAGACCGTCCCCCTCCTCGAGCGCTGCCGCTACCTCGCGATCTTCGCGTCCAACCTCGACGAGTTCTTCATGGTCCGCGTCGCCGGCCTCAAGCGGCGCATCGCCACCGGCATCGCCGTGCGCTCGGCGTCCGGCCTGGAGCCGCGCGAGGTGCTCGAGCAGGTCTCCCTGGTCGCCCACGAGCTGCTGTCCATGCAGGCCCGGGTCTACGCCGAGCAGGTGCGGCCCGCGCTCGCGACCGAGGGCATCACCATCGTGCGCTGGGACGAGCTCTCCGACGAGGAGCGCGACCGCCTCGGCCAGACCTTCACCAGCCGCCTCTTCCCGGTGCTCACACCCCTGGCGGTGGACCCGGCCCACCCGTTCCCCTACATCTCGGGGCTCTCGCTCAACCTCGCCGTCGTGCTCGTCAACCCGCGCACCGGCAAGGAGCACTTCGCGAGGGTCAAGGTGCCGCCGGTGCTGCCGCGCCTCATCCGCATCGAGCCCGGCACCGAGGAGTCCCCGCTGGCCGACATGTACGACACGCGGTTCGTGCCGCTCGAGGACATCATCTCGGCGAACCTGGACCACCTCTTCCCGGGCATGGAGGTGCGCGAGCACTTCACCTTCCGGGTCACCCGCAACGAGGACCTGGAGGTCGAGGAGGACGACGCCGAGAACCTCCTCACCGCGCTCGAGCGCGAGCTCACCAGGCGACGCTTCGGCCCGCCGGTGCGCCTCGAGGTCGAGGACGCCATGGACGCCCACGTCCTCGACCTGCTCATCCGCGAGCTCGGCGTGGCCGGGTCCGAGGTCTACCGCCTGCCGGCGCCGCTCGACCTTCGCGCGCTCAACGTCATCGCCGACCTCGAGCGTTCCGACCTGCACTTCGAGCCGTTCGTCGCCCGCACCAACCCCGACCTGGCGCCCACCGAGAGCGCCAAGGCCCGCGACATCTTCGCGTCGATCCGCAAGCAGGACGTCCTCCTCCAGCACCCCTACGACTCGTTCTCGACGTCGGTGCAGGCGTTCATCGAGCAGGCCGCGGTCGACCCCCGGGTCCTCGCCATCAAGCAGACCCTCTACCGCACCAGCGGAGACAGCCCGATCATCGACGCCCTCATCGACGCCGCCGAGGCCGGCAAGCAGGTGCTCGCGGTCGTCGAGATCAAGGCCCGGTTCGACGAGCAGAACAACATCTCGTGGGCCCGCAAGCTCGAGCACGCCGGCGTCCACGTCGTCTACGGCATCGTCGGGCTGAAGACCCACGCCAAGCTGTGCCTCGTCATCCGCCAGGAGACCGAGGGTCTGCGCCGCTACTGCCACGTCGGCACCGGCAACTACAACCCCAAGACCGCGCGGCTCTACGAGGACCTCGGCCTGCTCACCGACGACGAGCAGGTCGGCGAGGACCTCACCCGCCTGTTCAACCAGCTCTCGGGCGTCGCCCCGCGCAGCAGGTTCAAGCGCCTCCTCGTCGCGCCCCGCTCGGTGCGCTCGGGCCTCATCGACCTCATCGACGCCGAGATCGAGCACGAGCGCAAGGAGCCGGGCACGGGCCGCATCGCGTGGAAGGTCAACTCGATCGTCGACGAGCAGCTCATCGACGAGCTCTACCGCGCCGCTCGGGCCGGGGTGAGGGTGCAGCTGTGGGTGCGCGGCATCTGCGCGCTGCGCCCGGGCGTCGAGGGCCTCTCCGAGACGATCGAGGTGCGCTCGGTGCTCGGCCGGTTCCTCGAGCACTCCCGGATCTTCCTCTTCGGGGGCGGCGGCGACCCGCAGGTCTACATCGGCAGCGCCGACATGATGCACCGCAACCTCGACCGCCGCGTCGAGGCCCTCCTGCGGCTCGCCGACCCGCGCCACATCGCCGACCTCGAGGCGCTCATGGAGCGCGGCCGCAGCGACGACTACCAGCACTGGAAGCTCGGTGGCGACGGCCGGTGGATCCGCCACCACCTCGGCGCGGACGGCGCCCCCCTCGTCGACCTCCAGGTCGCGATGATCGAGATGCACGCCAGGCGGCGCCGCAAGGCCCGCCGGCGGTGAGCACGCACCTGGCCACCCGGCCGGACCCCACCACGTGAGGATCCCCGCCGCCGGGACCGTGCCGTGGCGCCTTCGGGACGGCCAGCTGGAGGTGGCCCTCGTCCACCGCCCGCGCTACGACGACTGGTCGTGGGCGAAGGGCAAGCTCGACCCGGGCGAGGAGTGGGCGGTCGCCGCGGTGCGCGAGACCGAGGAGGAGACCGGGCTCGTCGTCCGGCTGGGGCCCCCGCTGCCCGAGGCCAGGTACCTCGTCCTGGGCCGCGACGGCGCCCCCGACGACAAGGTCGTGCGCTACTGGTCGGCCCGGGTCACCGGTGGCGGCGGCCACCTCCTCAACGAGATCGACGAGGTCGTCTGGCTCGACGTGCCCAGCGCCCACGCCCGCCTCGACTACGCCCGCGACCGCGACCAGCTGCTCGCCCTGGTCCGCCTGCAGCAGACCGACCGGCTGGACACGTGGCCGCTCGTCCTGGTCCGCCACGCGCAGGCCGTGCCGCGCGGGTCGTGGGCCGGTGACGACCCCGCGCGCCCCCTCACCGACACCGGCCGCGAACGCGCGGCCACGCTGGCAGCGGTGATCGCGGCATACGGCGTGACGCGGGTCGTCAGCTCGCCGTCCGAGCGCTGCCTGCGCACGGTCCAGCCGTATGCCGTGGCCGCCGGGGTGCCCCTGCGCACCCGGGCGGGGCTCTCCGAGGAGGGGTTCGCCGCCGCACCCGCCAAGGCCCACCGCCACCTCGCCCGGCTCCTCGACCATGGCGAGCCCGCCCTGCTGTGCACCCACGGCCCGGTGCTGCCCGACGTGCTCGACGAGCTCGCGCTGCGGCTCGACGTCGACAAGCCGGCGTCGGTCGAGGTCGTCGAGGCGTTCGCGGAGGCCCGTGACGAAAGGCTCGTCAAGGGCGAGGCCCTCGTCTGCCACCTCGTCGGCCGCGGCCCGGACGCCCGCGTCGTCGCCGTCGAGCGCCACCTCCCCTGACTGCTCGGCCCCGCGGCCGCTCCTAGGTCCCGGCACGGCATCCGCCCTGCTGACACGCGGCGCGGCACCTCGCCCTGACCGTCCGGACGGCCAATGTCCGGATGCCGTTCACGGGCCGTTCACCCGGCGCGGGTCGACGCGTCACCCGGCCTCCCTACCGTCGCTGGCGTCGGGCAGAGACGCCCGGCCCCCTGACCCTTGTCCTCCGAGAGGTACACACCGTGAAGATCTCGCGTTACGGCACCCCTGCCGCGTTCGCACTCGTCGGCGCCCTGGCCCTGTCCGCATGCGGGGGCCAGGAGGCCGAGAGCGGCTCCGGCGACTCCGGCACCGGCACCGCAGCCCTGAGCGGCTCCGTCGCCTCCGACGGCTCCAGCACCGTCGGCCCGCTCACCTCGGCCGCGGCCGAGCTGTTCATGACCGAGAACACCGGCGTCAACATCACCGTCGGCACCTCCGGCACCGGCGGTGGCTTCAAGAAGTTCTGCGAGGGCCAGACCCAGATCTCCAACGCCTCACGTCCCATCAAGGACGAGGAGAAGGCGGCCTGCGAGGCCAAGGGCATCGAGTACCAGGAGCTCGTCGTCGCCAACGACGCCCTGACCGTCGTCGCCAACAAGGACAACACCTTCCTCAAGTGCCTCACGGTCGAGGAGCTGAACACGCTCTGGGCCCCCGAGGCCACCAACAAGGTCATGACCTGGGACCAGGTCAACCCCAGCTTCCCGGCCGAGAAGATCCAGCTCTACGGCCCCGGCACCGACTCGGGCACCTTCGACTACTTCACCGACGAGATCAACGGTGAGGAGGGCGCCTCCCGCACCGACTACGAGCCCTCCGAGGACGACAACGTCATCGTCCAGGGCGTGGCCGGCGACAAGAACGCCCTCGGCTACTTCGGGTTGACCTACTACCTGGAGAACACCGACACCCTCAAGGCTGTGGAGATCGACGGCGGCGAGGGCTGTGTGGCGCCGAGCGCCGAGACCGCCCGCGACGGTTCCTACACCCCGCTGGCCCGCCCCCTGTTCATCTACGTCGACAAGAAGGCGTTCGCCTCGAACCCGGCCCTGAAGGCGTTCATCGGCTTCTACGTCGAGAACGACGCCAAGATCGCCGAGGCCGCCCAGTACATCCCGCTCAGCGACGAGCAGAAGAAGACCGCTCAGGACGAGCTCGCCGCCCTCGGCTGAGGCCGGTAGCAACCCACCACAGGAGTCCCTCCTCGTGTCAACCATCAGTGCCGGTGCGGGCCCCTCGACGACCTCGAGGGGCCCGCGCCCGTCCCAGCAGCCGCCGACGTCACTGCGATCCTCCCGGCCCCGTCGCGGCGAGAAGCTCGCCTTGGCGTTCCTCGTCACCGCGGCCGGGGTGTCCATCCTCACCACGCTCGGCATCGTGCTCTCCCTGCTCGTGCCGGCCCTGGAGTTCTTCCGGGAGGTCGGCGTCGTCGAGTTCCTCACCGGGACCTCGTGGACCCCGCGCTTCCAGCAGAAGAGCTACGGCGTGCTGCCGCTCATCACGGGCACGCTGTGGACGACCGCGATCGCCCTCGCCCTGGCCATCCCGGTCGGCCTCGGCGCCGCGATCTACCTGTCGGAGTACGCCTCGACGCGCACCCGCAAGATCTTCAAGCCCACGCTCGAGCTGCTCGCCGGTGTGCCGTCGGTGGTCTACGGCCTGTTCGCCGTGGTGTTCGTCGGGCCGGTCGTGCTCAACGAGTGGCTCGGCATCGAGGTCAAGACGTTCTCGGTGCTCTCCGCGGGTCTCGTGCTCGGTGTCATGATCATCCCGACGGTCGCCTCCCTCGCCGAGGACGCCATGTCCGCGGTGCCGAGGTCGCTTCGCGAGGCGTCCTACGGCCTCGGCGCCAACCGCATGCGCACCGTCCTGCGGGTCGTCTTCCCGGCCGCCATCTCGGGCATCGCCGCCGCGATCGTGCTCGGCCTGAGCCGGGCCGTGGGTGAGACGATGATCGTCGCGATGGCCGCGGGCAGCCAGGCCAAGATGGTCACCAACCCGCTCGAGGGCGGCCAGACGATGACGGGGTTCATCGCGTCCGCAGCGCTCGGCGACAGTGTTCAGGGTTCGCTCGACTACTAC
>DATITJ010000445.1:0-3996 GCA_035467935.1 Ornithinibacter sp. | reverse complement strand
CGGGTGCTCGCAGCCCTCGCGTACACGCTGAGCCCTCGCGTCCTGTCGACCGTCGGCGGCCTGTCCTCCGAGGCGCTGCCCGCCCTCCTCGTGCCGGCGATCCTCCTCCCACTCGTCCTCGCGACGCAGGGCCGCCTCGGGCCACGGCGCGCGGCGGCGTTCTCCGCCCTCGCCGTCCTCGGCTGCGGTGGGGTCAACGCCACGGCGACGGTCCTCGCGGCCGTGCCGGCCGCCCTGTGGCTCGCCACTCGCGCACAGTGGTGGCGTGCACCCGTCACGTGGTGGTGGGTCGCGGGCACGGTCGCCGCGAGCGCCTGGTGGCTCGGCCCGCTCGTCGTGCTCGGCCGGTACTCGCCGCCCTTCCTCGGCTGGATCGAGCGGGCCTCCGACGTGGTGCGGGAGATCGACCTCCTCGACGTGGCTCGCGGCACCACCCACTGGCTCGGCTTCGTCGTCACCTCGGGCGGCGAGTGGTGGCCGGCGGGGTATGCCGTCGCCACCGGTCCGCTGCTCGTCGTCACCACCGCCCTCGTCGCCGGCCTGTCGCTCGGCGGCCTCGCCCTGCGGGGCGTCCCCGAGCGGCGCTTCCTCCTGCTCACCCTCGGGCTGGGAGTCGTCCTCCTCGGCGTGCCGCACCTGGGCCCGGTCTCGTCGCCGTTGGCGCCGCTGGCCCAGGCCCTCCTCGACGGCCCACTCGTGGCGCTCCGCAACATCCACAAGGCCGACCCGCTCGTGCGCCTGCCGCTCGCGATCGGCCTGGCGCACGCCCTCGACCGCGCCCTGGCCGCCCTCGGCCGCAGCCGCCCACGGGTGCGCCTGCCCGTCGCGGCCGCGGGGCTGCTCGTGGGCGTCGCGGTCGTCTCACCGGGGTTGTCGGGGGCCATCGCGCCGCGGGGCACGTTCACCGACATGGCCCGGCAGTGGCGCGAGGCGGGGACGTGGCTCTCCCAGCGACCCGATGACGGTCGTGCGCTCGTGGTGCCGGCCGCGAGCTTCGGCGAGTACGACTGGGGACGCACGATCGACGAGCCGATCCGGCCACTCTCGAGCATCGACTACGCGGTACGGGATGCCGTGCCCCTCACCCCTGCCGGCACGATCCGGGTGCTCGACGCGGTCGAGCAGCGCCTGCAGACCGGGCGCGACGTCGGCGGGGCGGTCGACGTGCTGCGCCGGCTGGGGGTCCGCTACCTGGTCCTACGCAACGACCTCGACTCCGCGTCGGCGGGCCAGCCCTCGGTGACCTATGCGCGCTCGGCGATCCGGTCGACCGCGGGCACCGACCTCGCCCGCGGGTTCGGCCTGACGCGCCTCGACGCGAGCGGCGAGCGGGTCTTCCCCGTCGAGGTCTACGACATCGGCACCGCGGCGCCGCTCGCCGTGACCCAGCCGGTGTCCGACGCCGTGGGCGTCTCCGGGGGCCCCGAGGACCTCCTCGCCGTCGCCGACGAGGGCGTCGACGGGCTCACCGTGCTCGACGGCGACCTCGTGGACGGCGTGGACCCGGGACGCCGGGTCGTCACCGACGGCTACCGGGCCCGGGAGCGGTGGTTCGGTGCCACCCGCGGGCGCGACACGTCGTCCACGCTCGCCGCCGACGAGCTGGTCGGCACCCGCGACTACCGACCGTGGGACGACCTGTCCCGCCACGCGGTCACGGCGTTCGGCGGGGGAGTGTCGGGGGTGGCCGCGAGCTCGTCGCTGGCCACGACCCTCACCCTCGCCGGCCTGCGCCCCGCAGACCGACCGGCTGCGGTGCTCGACGGCGACCCGACCACGGCGTGGGTCACCCAGTTCGACGAGCGGCCGACGCTGACCGTGCGCCTGGACGACGTGCGTGCCGTCGCCACGGCGCGCGTCCACGTGCTCACCGACGAGGACCGGTTCCCCGGCCTGGGCAGCCCGACCCTGCTGGCGGTCCGCACCGACGGCGGCGAGGTGCGCGTCGACGTGCCGGGCACCGGGGTGGTCGACGTCCCCCTGCCGCCGGGCGCCACGGGCACGGTGAGCGTCGAGGTGGTGGACACCGACGGCGGCGACCCCGGCGGCGTGCTCACCGGGCTGGTCGCCCTCGACCTCGACGGCGTCGCCGCGACGGAGTCCGTCGTCGCCCCCGACGACGGCGCCGACCGCAGCGACGCGGTGCTCCTGTCGGGCGGGCTCCCGGGCTCGGACGGCTGCGTCCAGCCGGACGAGTCGGTGGTCTGCTTCGGTGACGGCGGTCGTGACGCCGAAGGTGGGGCGGTGCTCGCGCGACGGGTGAGCACCGCCGGCGGTGGGACGTTCGAGGCGTCGGGCACGCTCGAGGTCTCGCGCTGGGCGGCCGACCCGCCCGGCCTGGCGGTGCCGGGCCTCTCCGTCGAGGCGAGCAGCAGCCGCACCGCGTCCGTCGCGGCCCGGCCCGAGGCCACCGTCGACGGCGACGACCGGACCGCCTGGAGCCCGGCCCCCGACGACGCCGAGCCGACCCTGACGATCCGGCTCGACGAGCCCGCCGACGTGGGGGCCGTGACCATCGCGGCGCGGCGTGGCTGGATGGCCCGGTACCGGCCCTTCGTCCGGGTGCGCCTCGACGACCGTGAGCTGATCGTGCGGGCCTCGGCCGACGGGCGCCTCGCGGTCAGCGGCAGCGACGTGAGCACCGTCTCGGTGGCCGTCGTCCCGCTCGTCGGGCCCACCCGCTCGGCACCGGCGTCCCTCGAGGTCGAGGAGGTCTCCCTCGCCGGCGCCGACCTGCCGCGTCCGGCCGAGCGGATCACCCGGCCCTGCGGCGAGGGTCCGGTGCTCACCGTCGACGGTGCGAGCACCCCGACCCGCCTGGACGGGCCGCGCTCGGCGCTCTGGGGGGAGGGCGACCTGCGCTGGTCGGCCTGCGCTCCTGTCGTGCTCGCGTCCGGGCCCCACCACGACGTGGAGGTGCGGGGGACCCCGGCGCTGCGCCCGGCATCCGTCTCGCTGGTCACCCCCGACGCGGCCCCGGTCCCCCCACCGGTCGCGGCCGACGTCACCGCGCAGGGCCCGACGCACCTCACCAGCACCGTCGCGACGGGACCGCAGCGCCTGCTCGCCCTCGCGATGAACCACAACGTCGGCTGGGAGGCCTCCCTCGAGGGTGAGGCCCTGGCTCCCGTCGTCGTCGACGGGTTCCGTCAGGGGTTCGTGCTGCCGGACGGCGTCGCGGGGCAGCTCGAGGTCCGGTTCGCCCCGGACGGTCCGTATCGGTGGGCGCTCGGTCTGGGTCTGCTCCTGACGCTCCTGGTGCCGCTCGGGCTGCTCGTCCCCGACCGGTCGAGGCGCCCAGCCGCCGCGGCCGGTGACCCGGATGCCGTGCCGCGTCCGGTCGTCGTCGCCGTCGTCGCGACCGGCGGGGCGCTCCTCGTCGCCGGTCCGTGGGCGGCGGTCGCCGCCGGCCTGGCGCTCGGCGCCCTCCACCTGCGACGGGACCCCCGCGACGAGGTCACCGCCGTCGTCGTCGTCGGCCTGGTCACCGCGAGCGGGGCGCTCGCTGCGGTCACCGACCCGTCCCGACCCACCCTGCCGTGGGTCGAGGCCGTCGTGACCCTCGCGGTCACCGCGGCAGCGGTGCTCGCCGGTGCGGGACCCGTCGTGCGGCCCAGCGCATGGCCGGGCGCTCGACGGCGACGTGGCTCAGCCACGCCAGGCCCAGGCTGACGGGCAGGCCGACCGCCAGGAGCGCGAGGACGCCCCCGGCGAAGACCGTCGCGCCGGTGAGGGCGTAGACGGCCGTGAACACCGGCAGGTGCCAGAGGAACAGGCCGTAGGAGACCTGGCCGATGCCCGACATCGGCCCGGAGCCGAGGGCCGCGCTGTAGGCGTCGTCCCGGCCGAGCACGAGTGGCGCGAGGAGGAACCCCGCGACCACCGTCGAGAGGACGAGCCGGGCCGAGAGCTGCACCCCGGAGACCGGCCCGAGGGTGAGCGGCCCGGCGATCGGAGTCGTCGCGAGCACGAACGCGGCCCCGGCGACGACGAGGC
>DATITJ010000444.1:0-3246 GCA_035467935.1 Ornithinibacter sp. | reverse complement strand
GGCTACCCATCCGCGGGCGACCCCGTCGTCGGTCCGTGGCTGGGGGTCGTCCTGCGACCTCGACCGCTTCTCGCCCCCCGGTTCTGGCGACGGTGACCTCGCGGGTCACCGGGTCGGTGTCAGGAGGCGATGTGACGCTCTCCCGCGTAGACGGACTCGCGCTCGTCCTCGGTGAGCCCGCCCCACACGCCGTAGGGCTCACGGACGGTCAGGGCGTGGCTGCGGCACTGCTCGATCACGGGGCAGCCGAGGCAGACCTCCTTGGCGGCGCTGGCCCGGGTGCGGCGCTTGCTGCCGCGCTCGCCCTCGGGGTGGAAGAACGGCTCGGGTCCGACCCGGCGGCAGGCCCCGTCGAACTGCCATTCCCACAGGTCGGCCATCGGACCCGGCAGTCGGGTGATCTCGGCCATGTGTTACCTCCGCGTGCTGGGCCACTTCGGGAGTGGGCTAGGAGCATCACGTTAAGTTCGCGTTGGTACACGGTGGGCAATCGTTTGGTAAGAAGTTGGTCAAAAGGCCCGGAGAGCGGTTCCCAAGCCGCTGACCACGGGTTTTGCGTGGTACGGAATCCGTGGTCCGACGCCCGACGGGTCAGCCGGCGCGGTGCTCCTCGAGGTGCCGGAGCACGGCCAGGACGCGGCGGTGCCCCGTCGGAGCGGCCTCCGCGAGACCCAGCTTGGCCAGGATTCGGCTGACGTGGGTCTCTACCGTGCGCTCGGTGAGGACGAGCCGGTCGGCGATCCCCGCGTTGGTCAGGCCTTCGGCCATGAGCCCCAGCACCTCGCCCTCGCGCGGCGTCAGCGTCGACAGACCCGACCGCCCTCCGACCATGAGCCGGGCGACCACCTCGGGGTCGAGCGCCGACCCGCCTGCCACGACCCGCTCGAGCGCCGCCAGGAAGTCCTCGACGTCGAGCACGCGGTCCTTGAGGAGATACCCGAAGGACCCGCCCGCCACGAGGTCGACCGGCAGTCGCGACTCGACGTGTTGCGACAGGAGGAGCACCGCCGTGCCCGGGAGCTCCCGGCGCACCGTGCTCGCGACCCGCGCGCCGTCGTCGGTGTGGTCCGGCGGCATCCGCACGTCGAGGACGGCGATGTCGGGCCGGTGGTCGCGCACCGCGGCGAGGGCGCCCGGGGCGTCGCCCGCGTCGGCGACGACCGCGTGCCCCACCTCGGTGAGCAGGGACCGCAGACCGGCGCGGAAGAGGGCCGAGTCCTCACCGATCACGACGCGCACGGGATCACCGCCTCCAGCGACGTCCCGCCGCCGGGCACGGTGTGAAGCGAGAGCCGCCCGCCGGTGGCGTGCACCCGATCGCGCAGCATCGCCAGGCCGGAGCCCGGCGAGATGCGGGCGCCCCCGCAACCGTCGTCGAGCACGGCCACCCGGATGCCGTCGCCCTCCGGCCGCACGTCGACGGCCACGCGCGAGGCGCCGGCGTGCTTGACCGCGTTGGCGACCCCCTCGCTCGCGACGAAGTACGCCGTGACGCTGACGTGCTCGGGGAGGTCGTCAGCGGCGTAGGTCAGGTCGAGCGGGAGGGCGCTGCTACGTGTCAGGCTCTCGAGCGCAGGAGCCAGGCCGTCGTCGAGGCAGCTGGGCCGCACGCCGTGGGCGATCTGGCGCAGTTCCCGCACCGCGACGCCGATCTCGTCGACGGCGCCGTCGACGAGATCGGCGACGTCGACCGTCCCGCCCCCGGCGACCCGGCGCTGCGCGACCCGGAGCCGCATCCCGAGGGACACCAGCCGTTGCTGGGCCCCGTCGTGCAGGTCCATCTCGAGGCGACGACGCTCCGCGTAGCCGGCCTGCACGAGCCGTGCACGGCTGGCCTCGACCTCCGCGAGGGCGTGCGAGAGCTCGCCCCGCAAGCGGACGGACTCGGCCAGCAGTGCGGCCTCCCGGGCCACCTCCTCGGGCACGCCGGCCCGGCCCGGCCCGGGAACCACGACGCCGATGACGTGGCCCGTGAGGCTGATCGCAGCGCCGGTGCCCGGCACCTCCACCCCCGACAGGTCGACGAACTCCGTCGCGCCCGGCCGGCGGTAGCCGACGCGGAGGCCGGGATCGCGCAGGGCCGCTCGCAGCACGTCCTCGAGACACTCCGGCTCCTCCACGCCGGCGTGGACCGCCGTCACGAGGGAGCGCACCGCCGCCATCCCCCGGGCCCGGCGCGGGTGCAGCCAGCGGCCGAGGACCTGCAACAGCAGGGTGCGGGCCGGCAGCAGGACGAGCATCGCGACGACGGTCGAGAGCACGGCCGGCAGGGTGGACCCGCCTCCGAGGGCGTGGCCGAGCACGGCCGACAGGCCGGCGTACAGGGCCACGACGAGGAAGGCGAGGAGGGGGTAGACGGCCGAAGCGACGACGGCGCGGTCCACGTCGTAGAGGTCGTGCCGCAGCATCGCGATGAGCGTCGCCGCGGGGATCGCCACGTTCATCGCGACGAGCCCGGCCACCGCGACGACCGGGGTGCCCGTGAGGAGGTAGCCCGCCCAGCACAGCAGGATCGTCGCGGGAACGCTGATGCAGGCGACGAACATCCACCGCAGCCGGGCACGCTCCGCCTCGTCGCCGGCCGCACGGTACCTCCGCCGGGTCGCGAGGGCCGCGAGCACGAGGGCGGCGTAGAAGGCGGCGAGCACCGGGATCACCGCGTACCCGACCCAGTGCACCCCGAACGGCCTGGGCCAGTCGGCGAGGGGCGGCATGAGGTCGCCCGGAGCCACGGCGAGCAGGATGTTGAAGGCCACGACGAGTGCCGGCAGGGCCGTGGCGGTCCGGCGGGCGAAGGAGTCGACCGGTCGGCCGTCCGGGAAGAGCAACAGCACCATGGCGTACGGGAGGAACCAGCCCATCCAGATGCCCTGCGTGAGGTTGAGCAGCGCCGCGCTGCCGTGGAGGTCGCTCGGGGCGGCGGCCAGCGCCTCGGCCCACGTGCCGTGCGCCATCTGCAGGACGACGTTCGTCCCGGCGGCCGTCAGCCACGTGCCGACCCAGTTCGCCGGCTCGTGACGGATCGCCAGGTATCCCGCGGCGAACGGGACGCCGGCGGTGAGGACGGCCCCGGCGACCCACCACGTCTCCGAGACCCCGCCGAGGTCCAGCGCGGCGACGACGGCGACCGGCACGAGCGCGACCGAGCACGCCCAGAGCATCAGGGTCACCCGTCTCGCCCACGGCACGGTCTCAGGCTAGGACGGGGACCGCGTCGTCGTCATCCGTGCTGGCACGGAGCCGAGG
>DATITJ010000443.1:0-2713 GCA_035467935.1 Ornithinibacter sp. | reverse complement strand
ATCTCGTCAACGCCTGGCGCATGCGCCCCTACGACGACGAGGCCCGCCCGGCGGCCAAGGACGCCGGTCTGCACCTGCGTGACAGGCCGGCCGAGGGCATGGACGACCCCAACGCCGGGCTCAACGCGGTGTGGCAGCCGATCCCCTACGAAGGGAAGAAGACAAGCCCTGCGGCAACGAGCCCCCAGGAGGCGCACACCAAGGCGATGGTCAAGGCCAACCTGCGTCGGGCGGCCCGTGCCGCCAAGGGCGGGCTCAAGGGGATGAGGGACGGCTGGCGCGCCGGTCGTTGACACGACACCGCGAGGCGCTGCCCTGGCGGTATGCCGGGCCACGCCACGGTCTCCTGCACCGGGCTCGCGCGGCGGGGCGTGGGCCTGGGCGCCCGACCGTGCTGTTAGCGTCGCCCGCATGAGCGACGTGATCTCCGTGCAACGCCTCGTGCCCGCCCCGCCCGAGCCGATCTTCGACCTCCTCGTGGACCCCGCGGGCCACGCCGAGATCGACGGCGGCGGCAGCGTCCGGGGGGCGCGCAGCGGTGGCCGCCGGCTGGCCCTGGGCGACCGCTTCGGCATGGACATGCACCTCGGCGTCGCCTACTCCACGAAGAACACCGTCGTCGAGCTCGAGGAGAACCGTCGCATCGCGTGGCAGACGACCGCGGCCGGGGCCCTCGGCGTGGTGCTCGGCGGTCGCATCTGGCGCTACGTCCTCGAGCCGGTCGAGGGGGGCACGCTCGTGACAGAGTCGTGGGACCTCACCCAGGAGAAGTGGCCGAGCAAGCCGGTGGTCAAGGTCGCCATGGCCGCGTCGACGCGCCGCAACATGGAGCGCACGCTGGCCCGCATCGAGGAGCTCGTCACGAGCAGCGACGTCGGGGCTCAGGACCCCTCGGCCAGCAGCTGACGTTCCTCGGCGATGCCGGTCATCGCCCACCGCACCGCGCGGGTGCCGAGCAGGCCGACACCTGAGGCCACCGCGTGCGCCGGACCCACGAGGGGCAGCCGCAGGGCGCGGCGCGCCCAGCCGGGCAGCACGGCCACGCCGCCGGTCGTGATGAGGCCGTAGCCCGGTCGCGCCACCCAGGGCAGCGGCGGGTCGAGCAGCAGGAAGCGCGCGGCGTCGCGGGCCGCGTCGGTCGGCTCCAGCTCGGGACGGTATGCCGTGAGCGCGGCGTCGAGGTCGGCCACCGTCGTCGGCACGTCGGTCGCGCCCAGCAGCCCGGCGACGAGTGCCGACTGCGCGACGTAGGTGTCGCACTCGGCCGCGGTGAGCGGCTGCACGGCATACCGCTGGTGCGCGGTGAGGAAGCTGTGCGCCTCGGCGACGTGAACCCAGCGCAGGAGGTGCGGGTCGCTCGCCCGGTAGTCGCGGCCCCGGTGGTCCTTGCCGCGCACCCGCTCGTGGATCGACCGCACCCGGGCGATGGTGGCCTCGGCGTCCTCGACGGTGCCGAAGGTCGTCGTCGCCAGGAAGTGGGAGGTGCGCTGGAGCCGGCCCCAGGGGTCGCCGCGGTAGCCGCTGTGGCCGGCGACGCCGGCCATCGCCAGGGGGTGGAGCGACTGGAGGAGCAGCGCGGCCACGCCCCCGGGGAACATCGACGCGTCGGCGTGCACCCGCCACACCGGGTCCTGCGGGGTGAACCACCGCGCTCCCTCTCGCCCCCAGATCACGGCGGCGCGCTCGGTGGCGTCGTCGCCTGCCACGCGGGCGCGCAGGGCGGCGCCGAGACGGCGCTGGGGGAGGCGGGCGAGGTCGCTGAGAGTGGGCACGGCGTAGGTTCTCCTGTCGGGCGGGTCACCCGAGCCAACGCGACGCGGGCGGCCCCCGACCGCGCTGTCTAACCGTGACCCCGGTCACACCCACGGGGCGACGACGTCGAGCACCCACGGGCTCCCGGCCCGGGCCGGCTCGTGCAGGTCGGTCGTGAACGCCCCGGCCACGACGTCGGCCAGTGCCGGCACCGAGCGGGCCGCCACCCCGGACTCGCACAGGTGTCGCGCGACGAGCCCACGCGTGTGCTTGGCCAGGTGGCTGGCACCCGGCACGCGCACCTGGACCCAGCGGGACGCGAGGGCGGCGTCCGGCCTCCAGGCCGCGGCATACGCCGCCGACCGGCAGTCGACGACGACCCCGCGCCCGGCGGCCTCGGGGAGCACCCTGTCGAGGGCGGGGCGCCACACCTGCGCGAGCGGGCCGAGACCGGGCAGCGTGGCCCCCATGGACAGGCGGTATGCCGTGATCCGGTCACCCGGTCGCACGGCGCCGTGCAGCGCCGAGACGACGACGAGCCAGCGGTTCGCCCGGCGCCGGGCGGCGGTGTCGAGCGACGGCAGGTCGAGCGCGTCGTAGAGGACGCCGGTGTAGACCTCGGCGGCCGGGGTGGCCGGCGCGGTGTCGAGGACGAGGTTGCGGGCGACCTCGTCGAGCAGGCCCTCGGAGACCCCGAGGAGTGACGCGGCGTCGGGGGAGCGGCTGGTCTCGACCAGCGCCGCGGCGACCCGCTCACGCGTGGCCGCCAACGCCGGGACCGACCAGGTCGACGGGGCGGCCGGCCTGCCCCGTCGCCGGTTGGCCGTCGACTCCGACGGGGGGAGCCGGATCAGCACCGGGCCAGCCTACGGAGGTTAGGTGGGCGGCATGCCGCACCCCCGAGTCAGCCTCGCCCCGACCGACGCCGAGATTCCCGACGGGGTGCTCGGCGCGCTGCGCG
>DATITJ010000442.1:0-6292 GCA_035467935.1 Ornithinibacter sp. | reverse complement strand
CGACCTTCCCGTCGTACCCCTGCTCCCTGAGCTCGGTGGCGGCGGTGCCGCCGGCCAAGCCGGCTCCCACGATGACGATCGACATGCACCGGACGCTACGCCGTGCCCGCGCCCAGCGCGACGGATGCGGTGAGCGGATGCGGCGTGCCGGCATCCGGGCGTCGTGTCCGGTGCGTGGACGGCCGGTTAGAGTGAGCGAGACCCCACACACGCCCCACGTCACGGGAGCAGCACGTGCCCATCGTCGTCCAGAAGTACGGCGGCTCGTCGCTGGCCGACGCCGAGAGCATCAAGCGTGTCGCGCGTCGCATCGCGGAGACGAAGAAGGCCGGGAACGACGTCGTCGTCGCGGTCTCGGCGATGGGCGACACCACCGACGAGCTGCTCGACCTCGCCCAGGAGGTCAGCCCCGTCCCGCCGCCGCGCGAGCTCGACATGCTCATGACCGCGGGCGAGCGCATCTCGATGGCCCTGGTCGCCATGGCGATCTCCGACCTCGGGTACAGCGCCCGGTCGTTCACCGGCAGCCAGGCCGGCGTCATCACCGACGGCGTGCACGGCAAGGCCAAGATCATCGACGTCACCCCGGGGCGGATCACCGAGGCCCTCGGCAAGGGCCACATCGTCATCGTCGCGGGGTTCCAGGGCGTCAGCCAGGGCACCAGGGAGATCACCACGCTGGGCCGGGGCGGCACCGACACCACGGCCGTCGCGCTCGCCGCGGCGCTGCGGGCCGAGGTCTGCGAGATCTACACCGACGTCGACGGCATCTTCACCGCCGACCCGCGCATCGTGCCCACGGCCCGCAAGATCGACCGCATCTCCAACGAGGAGATGCTCGAGCTCGCAGCCTCCGGGAGCAAGGTGCTGCACCTGCGCAGCGTCGAGTACGCCCGGCGCTTCGACATCCCCATCCACGTGCGCTCGTCGTTCTCCCAGAGGGAGGGCACGATCGTCACGGACCAGCCAGGACCCGAAGGAGACACCGTGGAAGCCCCGATCATCGCCGGTGTGGCCCACGACCGCAGCGAGGCCAAGGTGACCGTCGTCGGCGTGCCCGACCGCACCGGCATGGCCGCCCAGATCTTCGAGGCGGTGACGCTGGCCCAGATCAACATCGACATGATCGTCCAGAACGTCTCGGCCACCGACACGGGCCTGACCGACATCTCGTTCACGCTGCCCAAGACCGACGGCACCGCCGCGGTCGAGGCGCTGCACCGGATCCAGGGGGAGGTCGGCTTCTCCGCGATCCAGTTCGACGACCAGATCGGCAAGGTCTCGCTCGTCGGTGCGGGGATGCGCAGCAACCCCGGGGTCTCCGCGACGTTCTTCAAGGCGCTGGCGAATGCCGGCGTCAACATCGAGATGATCTCCACCTCCGAGATCCGCATCTCGGTGATCACCCGCGACGACCTCCTCGACGATGCCGTGCGCGCGGTGCACACCGCGTTCGGGCTGGACTCCCCCGAGGGTGAGGCCATCGTCTACGGGGGCAGCGGCCGCTGACGTGACTGGCGCCCGGGGACTGCGCAGGGGGGACAGGCGACCGGCCCTCGGCGTCGTCGGCGTCACCGGCGCCGTGGGCCGCGTGGTCCTCGACGTGCTGCCGACGCGCGACAGCCACTGGTCGGGGGTGCGTCTCGCGGCCGGCGCCGAGGACGTGGGCTCGGTGTTCCGGGTCGCCGGTGAGGACGTCGTCGTCGAGGCGCTCACGCCCGAGTTCTTCGACGGCATCGACGTGGCGATGTTCGACATCCCGCCCGGCATCGCGCAGGAGTGGGTCGAGCTGGCCGCCGCGCGCGGAGTCGTGGCCATCGACAACAGCACGGTCTTCCGCACCCACCCCGACGTGCCGCTCGTGGTGCCCGAGGTCAACCCCCACCAGGTGGCCGAGCGGCCCCGCGGCATCATCGCCAACCCCGGCGCCACGGTCCTGACGATGATCGACGCGCTCGCCGTGCTCCACGGGGCGTGGGAGCTCACCGGCCTCGTCGTCACGACGCTCCAGGCGGCCTCGGGCCTGGGCCGGGCCGGCATCAGCAGGCTGCACGACGAGCTCGACGTCGTGCACGGCGACCGCGAGCTCGGCACCCGTCCCGGCGACGTCCGGCGCCTCGTCGAGCACGAGCTCGGCCCCTCGGTCTTCCCCGCCCCCCTCGTGCTCAACGTCGTGCCCTTCGTCGGGCACCACGTCGGCGACGGCTGGACCTCCGAGGAGATCAAGGTGCGCGACGAGACGCGCAAGATCCTCGACATCCCCGACCTCGCGGTGTCGGCCACCTGCGTGCGGGTGCCGGTCGTGTCGTCGCACTCCGTGACGATCCACGCGACCTTCGCCGGCCGGGTGCGGGTGTCCGAGGCGCGCCAGGCGCTCGTCGAGGCGCCGGCCGTCGTCGTGCTCGACGACCCCGACGAGCCGGAGTTCCCCACCCCCAACGACGTCGTCGGGGCGGACCCTCGCTTCGCCGGCCGCATCCGGCAGGCGCCCGAGTCGCCCACGACGCTCGACCTGTTCATCAGCGGCGACAACCTCCGCAAGGGCGCTGCGCTCAACATGGTGCAGACCGCCGAGCTCGTCGCCCGGGAGCTGACCTCGGGCTGACCTCGGCTGACTGCTCGGCAGTCGTATCGGGGGTGGGTGACACAGGTCACCCACCACACGCCACAATGGGGAGGGCAGGACGGCGCGGTCCCGCACCGCCCCGTCATCCCTCCCCACCACTGCCCGCAGGAGCGCACCATGACCGTCCGGACCGTCGCCATGCTCACCGCGGGCGGCCTCGCCCCGTGCTTGTCCTCCGCCGTCGGCGGCCTCATCCAGCGGTACACGGAGATCGCCCCCGACGTGCGGATCATCGCCTACACCAACGGGTACGCCGGTCTGCTCAGGGGCGACCACGTCGAGGTCACCCCCGAGGTGCGCGCGAAGGCCCACCTCCTGCACCGCTTCGGCGGCTCACCGATCGGCAACAGCCGGGTCAAGCTCACCAACGTCAAGGACTGCGTCAAGCGCGGCCTCGTGCAGGAGGGCCAGGACCCGTTGCACGTCGCGGCCGAACAGCTCACCGCCGACGGGGTCGACGTCCTGCACACGATCGGCGGCGACGACACCAACACGACGGCAGCGGAGCTCGCGGCATACCTCCACGAGAACGACTACGAGCTCACCGTCGTCGGGCTGCCCAAGACCGTCGACAACGACGTCGTGCCGATCCGCCAGTCGCTCGGCGCGTGGACCGCCGCCGAGCAGGGCTCGGTCTTCGCCCAGAACATCATCGCCGAGCACTCGTCCAACCCCCGGATGCTCATCGTCCACGAGGTCATGGGGCGGCACTGCGGCTGGCTCACCGCGGCCACCGCCGAGGCCTACCACCTGTGGGTCGCCGAGCAGGACTTCGTGCCCGCGATCGGCAACGACCCGCGCCGCTGGGACGTCCACGCCGTGTTCGTCCCCGAGATGCCGCTCGACCTGCACGCCGAGGCCGATCGCCTGCGCGCCGTCATGGACGAGATCGGCTGCGTCAACGTCTTCCTGTCCGAGGGCGCCGGGGTCGCCGAGGTCGTCGCCGAGCTCGAGGGGTCCGGCCAGAAGGTGCCGAGGGACCCCTTCGGCCACGTGCAGCTCGACAAGGTCAACCCCGGGGCGTGGTTCGCCAAGCAGTTCGCCCAGCTCCTCGGTGCCGAGAAGACGATGGTGCAGAAGTCCGGCTACTTCTCGCGCTCGGCGGCCGCGAACGACCGCGACCTCGCCCTCATCAAGGAGTGCACCGACCTGGCCGTCGACTCGGCGCTGCGCGGCGAGCCCGGCGTGATCGGGCACGACGAGGAGCGCGGGGACCAGCTGCGCGCCATCGAGTTCCCGCGGATCAAGGGCGGCAAGGCCTTCGACACCTCGACCCCGTGGTTCGCCGACCTGCTCGAGTCCATCGGTCAGTCGTGACCGAGTCCCCGACCGTGGTCGACGCCTGGTGGGTCGCGGTCGGGGTGTATGCCGTGCTGCTCGTGGGTCAGCGACTGTGGCGCGCTCGCACGTGGGTTCCACCGGAGTGGCCCGAGGCCGACTACGGCTGGAAGGTCACCCACCTGTTCTGGGTGCCGTTCCACGTGCTCGACGTCGTGTTCGGGGTGCCGCTGGTCTTCGCCGTCGTCATCGCCTACTTCGCGATCTGAGGCCGCGCCCCCGGCCGGGCCGCGGCCCGCGTCGTGAGCGGTTCACGGCTCGACGGTGACGCCCCTCCAGAAGGCGACCCGGTCGCGGACCGTGGCAGCGGCATCCTTGGGCTGGGGGTAGAACCATGCGGCGTCACGGTTGGTCTGCCCGTCCACCTCGAGGGTCCAGTAGGACGCCGTGCCCTTCCAGGGACAGACCGTGGTCGTGCTCGACGACCGCAGGAGTGCCGGGTCGACCGAGTCGACGGGGAAGTAGTGGTTGCCCTCGACGACGACGGTGTCGTCCGACTCGGCGATGACCGTGCCGTTCCAGATGGCCTTCATGGGTCCTCCTCGGTGGTGGGGTGCGCAGGGGGAACCGCCCGAGGACATCACGGTGTTCCACCGGCCGCCGGCTGTCGAACGTTGGCTCCGTGGGACGCGAGCTACCCGTGCTCCCGACCGACGGGCAGGATGACGGCGTGCGCACCGACCTCTTCCTCCTGCCCGACGAGCGCGAAAACCCGCACACGCGGGTCGACGCCCACCACGGGGACGGGGTCGCCTGGAGCCTGGGCAACCACGTGCGCCCCGTGGTCCACGGCCGCCCCTACTTCGCCGAGCTGCACGAGCGGGTGAGCGCCATGGGCGAGGGCGACCTCCTCCTCTTCGTGGACTGGCGCGGTGACCCCGACGAGCGGCTCACCGACGACCCCGGCTCGACGGTGTCGGCGACGTTCGCGGCCGCGGCCCGGCGGGGCGTCGAGGTGCGAGGGCTGCTCTGGCGCTCCCACTGGAACCGGTTCGGCTTCCACTCGGAGAAGTCGCGGCTGCTGGGCGTCGAGATCGACGAGGCCGGCGGGCAGTGCCTGCGCGACATGCGCGTGCGCACCGGCGGTGCGCACCACCAGAAGTTCGTCGTCCTGCGCCACCGCGACGACCCGCTGCGCGACATCGCCTACGTCGGTGGCATCGACCTGTGCCACAGCCGGCGCGACGGCATCGAGCACGAGGGGGACCGCCAGACCATCGCGATGCCGCAGGCGTTCGGCCGCACCCCCGCGTGGCACGACGTGCACGCGGCCGTCACGGGGCCGGCGGTCTTCGACGTCGAGACGTCGTTCCGCGAGCGGTGGCAGGACTCGACGCCGCTGACGCTCCACCCCGGGCGGCTGCTGTCGAGCCTGACCCGGGGGGAGGACCTCGCCCCTCGGCCGCTGCCCGAGCAGGCCCCGCCGCCGCCGTCGCCGGAGGAGGCCCACGAGGCGGTGCAGGTGCTGCGGACCTACCCCTCGATCCTGCCCAGGGGCTACGACTTCGCGCCGCAGGGCGAGCGCAGCATCGCTCACGGCAACACCAAGGCGGTGCGGCAGGCGCGGCGGCTGATCTACCTCGAGGACCAGTACCTCTGGTCGGAGGAGGTCGGGCACCACTTCGGCGCCGCGCTGCGTGACAACCCCGACCTGCGGCTCATCGCCGTCATCCCCGTGCTGCCCGACATGGACGGCGCGGTCTCGCAGGCGGCCCAGCTCTACGGCCGCAAGCTGGCGATGGACCTCCTCCTGGAGGCCGGTGGCGACCGGGTCGCGATCTACGGCCTGACGAGCGAGGCGGGCTACCCCGTCTACGTGCACGCCAAGGTCTGCGTCATCGACGACATCTGGTCGAGCGTCGGGTCCGACAACTTCAACCGCCGGTCGTGGTCGAGCGACACCGAGCTCTCGTGCTCCGTGCAGGACACGCGCGTGACGTCGCGCGACGACGCGGTGCCGCGCGACGCCTTCGCGCTGCGCCTGCGCCGCGAGCTCGTCGGCGAGCACGTGGGGCTCGACCCGGACGACGTGCCGGACGACCCCGACGCGCTGTGGGACCTCATGGCCACCGCCGCGTCCGCGCTCGACCACTGGTATGCCGAAGGATCCGGTCCTCCGCGCAGCCGTCACCACGTGCCGCGGCCGAAGGCGCCGCTCAAGGGGACCTCGGTGCGCTGGCGCCACCGTTCGGGTGCGGTGCAGGGCGCCGCGGGGGTGGAGCGCCCGCCAGGGCGGCTGCGGCGGATCGATCCGCCGACCCTGACCCGCGTGCAGCTGCTGTGGGCGCCGCGCGCCTACGACGTCTTCGACCCCGACGGCACGGTCCT
>DATITJ010000441.1:0-8437 GCA_035467935.1 Ornithinibacter sp. | reverse complement strand
GACGATGCCCGACCAGCAGCCCAAGGCCGTGGTGCAGGAGCGCTTCGACCGGCTCATCGAGCTGCAGGAGCGCGTCTCCTGGGCCGAGAACCGCACGGTCGAGGGCCGCGAGGTCGAGGTGCTCGTCGCCCCCGGTGAGGGCCGCAAGGACGGCGTCACCGCGCGGCTGTCGGGGCGGGCCCGCGACAACCGGCTCGTCCACTTCGGCGTGCCCGAGGGTGCCGAGCGCCCCCGGCCCGGAGACGCGGTCACCGTCGGCGTCACGTACGGCGCACCGCACCACCTCGTCGCCGACAGCGGGGTGCAGGGCGGGGCGTATGCCGTGCGCCGCACCCCGGGTGGGGACGCCTGGGCCGCGCTGCAGGACGCGGCCGTGCCCGGCAAACCGGCGGTCGCCCTCGGCATGCCGTCGATCGGCAGTCCGTCGCAGCCCGTGGCGTCCGCCCCCGCCTGCTCCGCCTGACGAGGTCGGGAGACCGGCCGGATGCCGGGCCAGCGGGCCGTCAGCTGAGGAAGTACCCCGCGGTGCCGGCTGCGCCCACGAGCGACAGGACGGCGAACACCAGCCTGAGGAGCGGGCGCCGGCTCGGCGTGTAGGTGGGCTGGTCCCTGTTGCGGCGCTGGGAGCCGGCTGCGGCGTAGAGCGGGCTGGGATCGAACGGCTCGAGGTCGAGCTTCGGGAGCCCGGTCGTGTTGTGCGGCATGGTGTCGGCCCCTTCCAACGTGGCGGCGAGAGTGGAGCAAGGCTACGGACTGCGGCGACCCCGGCGCGGACCAACACGGCGGGGCCCGAAAGGGTGACCGAACGACCGAGACCCCCGGCCGAACGGCCGGGGGTCCTGGTGCGTCATGGAGGGCTCAGGGCTCGCCGATCGCCTCGTCGGCCTTCAGCTGCCCCTGGTCGACCTGGTCGGCGAACGTGCCGCCGGTCACGCGGTCGGGGGCGTCGCCGCCGTGCGTGATGGCCGGGTCGCTCAGCTGCTCGACCTGCTCGGGGTGGTCCTTGGCCCGCTCCTGAAGCTTCTCCGTGGCGCTGTCGACGATGCTCACGCGGCCTCCTCTCGCTCGGGGACGGGGCTCCCCGCAGGGAGTCCCTCCAGTGCACACCACGATCGGCCGATGCGCCAGACCCGGTGCCGGTGCGGATGCCGGTCACGCGCCGGCCGGCAGCCCTGATCGCGACCTCCCGACGCCGGGCGGGCAGATGATGCGCACCGTCTCGAGCACGTGACCGGCACGACCCGGTCCGGTGACCGCCGCGCCCTCTGGAAGAATCGCCGCCATGGCCATCCGTCCCGTCGTCATCACCGGTGACCCCGTCCTCCACCAGCGTGCGCAGTCCGTCGAGGTCATCGACGACGAGGTCCGCACCCTCGTCGCCGACATGTTCGAGACGATGGATGCCGCGCGCGGGGTGGGGTTGGCCGCCCCCCAGGTCGGGGTGGGCCTGCGGGTCTTCACCTGGCAGCTCGCGAACGACGACGGCATCCCGCCGCGCGGCGTCGTCGTCAACCCCTACCTGACCTCGAGCAAGCCGGTCGTCGGCGACCCCGACCCGCACGAGGAGGTGGAGGGCTGCCTCTCGGTGCCGGGCGAGTCCTTCCCGCTGCGCCGCGGTGAGCAGGCGACCCTCACCGGCCTCGACCTCGACGGCCGGGAGATCCGCTACGGGGCGACCGGCTGGTTCGCGCGCATGCTCCAGCACGAGTACGACCACCTCAACGGCTTCCTCTACGTCGACCGCCTCCAGGGCAAGTGGGCCCGTCGCGCGAAGAAGGCCGTCACGGGCCACGGCTGGGGCGTGCCCGGTCTGTCGTGGGAGCCGGGCGTCGACCGTGACCCGTTCGGCCACGACGACGACACCCCCGAGGGCGAGCGCATCGACTGACGTGGTGTCTCTCGTCGTCGGGGTGGTGGGGCCCACCGCCACCGGCAAGTCCGACCTCGCCATCGCGCTGGCGCAGCGGCTGACCGGGGAGGTCGTCGGCGCCGACGCCTCCCAGCTCTACCGCGGCATGGACATCGGCACCGCGAAGGTCCCGTTCCACGAGCGGCACGGCATCCCGCACCACCAGATCGACGTCCTCGACGTGACGCAGGAGGCCACCGTGGCCGCCTACCAGCGTGACGCGCGGGCCGACGTGGAGGCCGTGCTCGCCCGCGGGGCCCTCCCGGTGGTCGCCGGGGGGTCGGGGCTCTACGTGCGAGCCGCGCTCGACCGCCTCGAGATCCCTCCGACCGACCCCGCCGTGCGAGCCCGCCTCGAGGGGCGGCTCGAGCACGAGGGGCTCGACGTGCTCGTCGCCGAGCTGCGTGGGTCCGACCCCCGTGCCGCCGCCGACATCGACCCGAGGAACGCGCGCCGGGTCGTGCGGGCCCTGGAGGTCGTCGCCCTCACCGGTCGGCCGTTCAGCGCGACGATGCCGACCCGCGAGTTCGTGCGCCCCACCGTGCTCGTCGGGCTGAGCACCGACCGCGAGGCCCTCGACCGGCGCGTCGAGCACCGAGCCCGGCGCATGTTCGACGACGGGCTCGTCGACGAGACCCGCGCCCTGGTCGACCTCGGTCTCCGGGAGGGTCGCACGGCCAGCCGGGCCGTCGGCTACGTCCAGGCCCTCGCGGTCATCGACGGCACGATGACCGTCGCGGATGCCGTCGCCGACACCGCCGCTCGCACCCGTCGCCTCGTGCGGCGGCAGGAGTCGTGGTTCCGGCCCGACCCTCGCATCACCTGGTTCGAGGCGCTCGACGACGACCTCGTCGACCGGGTCGTCGCGCGCGTCGAGGAGGCCGCGTCGGGGACGCGGGCTCCGGACAGGGACAATGGGGCGCATGGCTGACCAGCTGACCTTCGTCAAGGGGCACGGCACCGAGAACGACTTCGTGCTCGTGCCCGACCTCGACGGCGGGCTCGGCCTGTCGGCCGCGCGCGCCGCCGCGCTCGCCCACCGCCGCGCCGGCATCGGCGGCGACGGGGTCATCCGCGTCGTCCCGGCCGACGCCGCCGACGAGCAGGACGTGCGCGACCAGGCGCCGCACGCCCGCTGGTTCATGGACTACCGCAACGCCGACGGCAGCCTGTCCGAGATGTGCGGCAACGGGACCCGCGTGTTCGCCGCGTTCCTGCGCCGCGAGGGCCTCGAGACGGCCGACGACTTCGCCATCGCCACCCGGGCCGGCGTCAAGCACGTGCGCGTCGACGGTGACGGGTTCGCCGTGGGCCTGGGCCCGTGGCGCCTCACCGACGCCCCCACCGCCGAGCGCGACGGCTTCGACGCCCTCGTCCACCTCGATGACGGCGACCCGTTCTCCGCGCTGAGCGTCGACCTCGGCAACCCCCACACGGTCGTCGCGCTGCCCGAGCAGGTCGACCTCGACGGGGTGGACCTCACCCGGGCACCCGTCGTGCGCCCCGAGCCGGTGCACGGCACCAACGTCGAGCTCGTGCGCCCGATGGGTCCCGGACACGTCGCGATGCGCGTGCACGAGCGCGGCGTCGGCGAGACCCGGTCGTGCGGCACCGGTGCGTGCGCGGCCGCCATCGCCACGAGCTTCTGGGCGGGCTCTCTCGACACTGGCGCCACCTGGCTGGTCGACGTTCCCGGTGGGCGGCTCACCGTGCGCCTGCTCGCCGACCACGGTGTCGAGCTGGCCGGGCCGGCGGTGCTCGTCGCCGACGGCGTCGTCGACCTCAGCCGGCTGCCGGCCTGACCTCGAGCACCCGGAAGCCCCTGCTCGACGCGAGGCGGGTGCACGGCAGCGCCAGCTCGGTCCCGATCCAGCGCTGGAGGCTGTCGGAGCCGAGGTTCTTCTGCACGACGAGGTGGGCGACGCCGCCCGGCGCGAGCCGCGGCAGCCAGGTGCGCATCAGCCCGTGGAGCGCCGCCTTGCCCACGCGGATCGGGGGGTTGGACCAGATGAGGTCGAAGCGCACGGCATCCGGGATGCCGTCCGCCGTGCTCGCGTGCACACCCGTCAGTCCCAGCGCGGCCGCGTTGCGGCGAGCGAGGTCGAGGGCCCGCTCGTTGACGTCGACGGCGTGCACGGTCGCCGCGGGTGACAGCAGCCCGAGGGTGAGGGCGATCGGCCCCCAGCCGCAACCGAGGTCGAGGAACGTGCCCGTGGGCGGTGGCGCGGGCGCCTCCTCGAGCAGCACCGCCGTGCCCTTGTCGAGCCCGCCCGGGGAGAAGACGCCGGGCGCGACCTCCACCTCGACGTCGCGTCCGGCGAGGCGCACCCGCAGCCGGCGGCGCTCGTCCGCGCTCGCCGGGGAGGCCGTGAAGTAGTGGTCGTGCTCGTCCATCGCGAGCACACGCTATCCACCCGGGGAAGAAACGGTTCGCCGCGGGGCGTTGCCCGGTGAGACCCTAGGGAGAACATGACTGCGCGACACATCCTCTCCGGGCGGGCCGAAGCGCTCGCCGACGACACCACCACCACCTTCGACGACTCCGGCTTCGTGCTCGATGACGAGGTCTCCTTCGACGGCGACCAGCTCGACCGCGACGAACGAGTGGCGCTGCGGCGCGTCACCGGGCTGTCCACCGAGCTCGTGGACGTCACCGAGGTCGAGTACCGCCAGCTGCGCCTCGAGCGCGTCGTCCTCGCCGCAGTCTGGTGCGAGGGCACCGCCGACGACGCCGAGAACTCGATGCGTGAGCTCGCCGCGCTCGCCGAGACCGCCGGGTCGGAGGTGCTCGCCGGCGTGGTCCCGCGGCGCTCGAACCCCGACCCCGCGACCTACCTCGGCAAGGGCAAGGCCGTCGAGCTGCGCGACATCGTCATCGCCGAGGGCGCCGACACCGTGATCTGCGACACCGAGCTCGCCCCGAGCCAACGGCGTGCGCTCGAGGACGTCGTCAAGGTCAAGGTCATCGACCGCACCGCCCTGATCCTCGACATCTTCGCCCAGCACGCGAAGTCGCGAGAGGGCAAGGCGCAGGTCGAGCTCGCCCAGCTCCAGTACCTCCTGCCACGTCTGCGCGGCTGGGGCGAGTCGATGTCCCGCCAGGCCGGAGGCCAGGCCGCGGGCGGTCAGGGCATGGGCTCGCGCGGGCCGGGTGAGACGAAGATCGAGCTCGACCGCCGCCGCATCAACACCCGCATCGCCAAGCTCCGCCGGGAGATCAAGGAGATGAAGACGGTCCGCGACACCAAGCGCGGGAGCCGCAAGGCGAATGCCGTGCCCAGCGTCGCCATCGCGGGATACACGAACGCCGGCAAGTCCAGCATCCTCAACCGCCTCACCGGCGCCGGGGTCCTGGTCGAGAACCAGCTCTTCGCCACGCTCGACCCGACGGTCCGGCGCACCGAGACCGCCGACGGGCGGTTGTACACCCTTGCCGACACGGTGGGCTTCGTGCGCCAGCTGCCGCACCAGCTCGTCGAGGCCTTCCGGTCCACCCTCGAGGAGGTGGCCGAGGCCGACCTGCTCCTGCACGTCGTCGACGGCTCGCACCCCGACCCCGAGGGCCAGATCTCCGCGGTGCGCGCCGTGCTCGCCGACGTCGACGCGACCGACGTCAAGGAGGTCATCGTCATCAACAAGGCCGACCTCGCCGACCCCGAGGTCATCGACCGCCTGCGTCGCCACGAGAAGCACTCGATCGTCGTCTCCGCCCGCACGGGCGCCGGCCTGGACGAGCTGCGGGCGCTCATCGGCGACGAGCTGCCCCAGCCCGACGTCGAGGTCGACGTGCTCGTGCCCTACGACCGGGGCGACCTCGTGAGCCGCATCCACGAGCAGGGCGAGGTGCTCCAGTCCCGGCACGAGGCCGAGGGCACCCTGGTGCGCGCCCGGGTGCACGCCGACCTGGCCGCCGAGCTGGCCCCGTTCGGGGCCTGACACCCTCACTGCGCGTCACTACGCTGGGTGGATGCTCCCCGACAGCGTCCAGCGGTTCGTCGACGCCGAGATCGCGGCGAACCGGACCGACTTCTCGGACCTCCGGGCGGTCTACCTCAACGGCACGCTCAAGCGGTCGCCCGAGCGCAGCCACACCGACGGGCTGCTCGCCGTGAGCCGCCACGTCCTCGAGGGCGCCGGCGCCCACGTCGACGTCGTGCGGATGGTCGACCACGTCGTCCCTCCCGGGGTGCAGCCCGACATGCGCGAGCACGGCTGGGAGAGGGACGACTTCCCCGAGCTGTACCGCACCCTCGTGGAGCCGGCGGACATCGTCGTGCTGGCCACGCCGATCTGGCTCGGTGACCAGTCGTCCCAGACCCGGCTCGCCATCGAGCGCCTCTACGGCTGGTCCGGCGAGCTCAACGCCAGGGGCCAGTGGTCCTACTACGGCAAGGTCGGCGGGGTCGTGGTCACCGGCAACGAGGACGGCGGGAAGCACTGCGCCGCCCAGATGCTCTACGCGCTCTCGCACATCGGCTTCACGATCCCGCCCCAGGCCGACAGCTACTGGACCGGCGAGGCCGGGCCGGGCCCGTCCTACCTCGACGACGACCGCGGTGCGCACAACCACTGGACCACCCGCAACACGGTCTTCGCCGCGTGGAACCTGCTCCACACGGCCCGCCGGCTCAAGGATGCCGGAGGGCTCCCGGCCCACGGCAACGTCACGACGAACTGGGACCTGGGCCGGGCGACGGACCCCAACCCGGAGTACCGCTGAGCCCCGGCCGGCCGCGAGCCGGCCTGGGCTTCCGGGTCGCCGGTCGCAACTACCTGATGTCCCACGCGCGCACGGCACACCGGGTCGCCCCCGGCGACGACCGCGACGGCATCCTCAGGGCGCGTCGCCTGGACGGCGCTCCGGTGGTGGCCGACGGTCGGGCGTGACGGGACCTTCCGCCAGCGCGCGCAGGGTCGCCGGGTCACCGAGGGCGGCCTCCGCCAACGCCAGACCCGAACCGCTGTAGATGTGCAGGACGGTGTCGGCGCCGCGCGCGAGCAGCTCGCCGACCTCGTCGTCGTAGCGCGCGACCGCAGCGACGGTGCCGGTGAAGTGCCGGGCGCGCACCACGGTCAGGGCACCCAGGTTGGCGTGGTGGAACGGCATCGCGAGGACCACGGTCCGCAGTGTCCGGACGGCGACGAGCCGGCGCCACAGCGCCGCGTCCGTGGCGTCGGCGGCCACCGCCTGGAACCCGCGAGCGGTCAGGTGGGCGACCCGGTCCTCGTCGTGCTCGATGCCGAGGACGCGAAGGCCCTCCTCCGCGAGCCGGGTGTACGCGGCCGACCCGACCCGACCCAGCCCCAGCACGAGCACGTCGACGTCGTGCAACGGGATCGGGCGCTCCATGGGGTCGAGGCGCTCGGGGTCGCGGTCCGGCCAGCGCCGCTCGACGGCGTCGGCCCACCGCTCGGCGCGCAGGTTGACCCCCGTCGACACGAGGAAGCTCGCCGCGACGGCCAGCGACATGGTGGTCAGCCAGCCGGCGTCGAGCACACCGGACCCGACGGCGGTGGCCGCCACGACCAGGGCGAACTCGGAGTTGTTGGCCAGGGTGAAGGCCGTCAGGGCCGAGGTTCTGCGACGGACACGGAGAGCGGTGAGCAGGACGAGGTAGAGCGCGGTCTGGACCGGCAGGAGCAGCAGGAGGAGCAGTCCGGTTCCCACCTGCTGGGCCGTCGGGACGCCCAGGAGGCCGATGGAGAGGAAGAAGGCGACGAGGAGCAGCTCCTTGACGGAGAACAGCGACTTGACGAGGTCACCGGCCCGCTGGTGGCCGGCGAGCAGCAGCCCCATGACGACGGCACCGAGCTGTCCCTCGAGGCCCACGGCGTCGAAGAGCAGGTAGCCCGGCACGAGGGCCACGACGACCCCGAAGAGCACCTGGAGCTCCCCGTGGCCGAGGCGCTCCCACACCACCCCGAGCAGGCGGCGCGCGGGCACGAGCAGCACCAGCGCCAGCGCCCAGGCGCTGGGGGGCCGCTCGTGGCTCAGGGCGATGAACGCGACCACGGCGAGGTCCTGCACGACGAGGATGCCGATGGCGATCTGGCCGTAGCGGGAGCGCGACTCGCTGCGCTCGTCGAGCATCTTGACGACGAGGACGGTGCTGGAGAAGGACAGGGCGAACGCCAGCAGGACGAGGACCGAGGGCTCCAGCCCGGCGAGGGCTGCCAGGCCGGCGACGGACAGCCCGCCGAGGAGCGCCACACCGACGCCGACCATGACCCCCAGGTGCACGGTGGCCGTCAGCCACACCTCGCGGCGCAGGAGTCGGCGGACGTCGAGGGACAGGCCCACGGCGAACAGGAGCAGCGTCACGCCGAGCTCGGCCAGGGTCTCGACGAGGGGGTGCTCCTCGGTGCCGAGCGCGGCCAGGGCGAAGCCGGCGGCGAGGAAGCCCAGCAGGGGAGGCAGGCGCAGCTGTCGTGCGGCGAAACCCCCGACGAAGGCCGCCACCAGGTAGGTGGCCGCCAGCGTCATGGAGGGGCCACGGGGTCAGCTCAGCCCGACGACGCGACCCTCGT
>DATITJ010000440.1:0-4068 GCA_035467935.1 Ornithinibacter sp. | reverse complement strand
GGGCGCCGCCTTCTTGACCGGAGCGGCCGTGGTCCCGGCAGCCGTCTTCGCCGGCGCCTTCTTGGCGGGCGCCTTCTTGGCGGGCGCCGCCTTCTTGACCGGAGCGGCCGTGGTCCCGGCAGCCGTCTTCGCCGGCGCCTTCTTGGCGGGCGCCTTCTTGGCCGGGGCCGCCTTGCTCGCCACCGGCTTCGCGGCCGAGCCCTTGGTCGCCGTCGGCTTCGCGGCCGAGGCCTTGGTGGCTGGGGTCCCCCGCCCACCCACGGCCCTGCGCGCGGTGTCAGCCGCCATGGCCCCCGCCTGCTTGACGGCGGACAGTGCCCGCTTGGCAACCATGTCGACCCACTTCCCGGGTGTGCGGTGGGCCCCGACGGCCCGACCGGTGCGCCGAGGATACGGCCTGACCCTGCCCGTCTCAACGACGAAACGCGGGGGTGAGCAGCCCAGTCGTCACCGGGACGACGAAGGGCCGGGCACGGAGCCGGGCCCTTCGTCCTGCCTCAGGTCAGCCCTGGTGCTCCGGCTGCGGCTCCGACGTGGCGTGCTCGTCGTGCTGCACCTCGTCGTGCTTCTCGTCGTCCGTCTCGTCGACACCGGTGTTGTCCAGGTCGGCGAGCTGGGCCTGGATGTAGCTGTGCAGGCGCGAGCGGTAGTCGCGCTCGAAGCCGCTCAGCTCCTCGATCTTGCGCTCGAGGAGCGTGCGCTCACGGCCGAGCCCCTCGAGGATCGAGGCCTTCTTCTGCTGCGCTTCCTCGACCATGCCGGTGGAGCGCTCACGGGCCCCGGACAGCATCTCGTCACGCTGCGAGGTCGCGGTCGACAGCATCTCGTCACGCTGCGAGGTACCGGTCGCGATGAGGTCGTCGTGCTGCGCCTGGGCAGTGCTGACGAGCTCGTCGTGCTGCGCCTGACCCGTGCTGATGAGCTCGTCGTGCGTGGCCTGCGCCGTGCTGACGAGCTCGTCGTGCTGCGCCTGCCCCGTGCTGACCAGCTCGTCGTGCGTGGCCTGGCCCGTGCTGACCAGCTCGTCGTGGCGACGCTGCCCCTCGGCGACGAGCTCGTCACGACGGCTCTCACCGACGCTGACGTGCTCGTCGTGCAGACGCTGGGCGAGCGCGATGACCCCGGCGGCGCTGGCGCCCCCACCGGCGCCCGCGAGGGCGGCGGCACCTCGGCCGGTCGCGTCGCCCTCGGCCTGGCCGCGCTGGGCGGCGCCTCCGGCGCGCTGCTCGGCGTCGTGCTCGGCCTGCTCGGCCCGCTCGGCGGCCGCGGCGATGCGGGCCTGCGCGTCGCGCTCGGCCTCCTCGACGCGGGACCTCAGGGTGAGCAGCTGCTCGTCGACCTGCGCACCGGCGGCATCGTGCTCGGACGAGCGGTCGGCCTCGTCCTGCTCGCGCTCGGCCTGCAGCGTCGTCAGCTCGCTGCGGGTCTCCTCGAGCTGGCCCTCGAGCTCGCGGACACGACCGTCGAGCTGGTCGGCACGCTCCTCGGCCGCGGTCGCGCGGGTCTCGACGTCGCCGTGCGCGGCCTCGAGCTCGGCGTTGCGGGCCTGGAGCGTCTCGGCGTTCTGCACGGCCTCGGCGGTCCGCGCCTCGAGCTCCGCATTGCGGTGCTCGAGCTGGGCGACCTTGCCCTGGAGCTCGGCGTTACGGACCTCGGTGTCGCCGCTCTTGCCCTCGAACTCGCCGAGGCGCCCGGTGAGCTCGCTGTGCGTGCCCTCGAGCTCGGAGATCTTGGCCGTGAGGTCGCTGCGGGTGCCCTCGAGCTCGGCGACACGCGCCGCGAGGGTGGCGTTCTTGGAGCGGAGCTCCTCGAGGTCCTTCGCGGAGGTGTCGGGCTCCTCACGGGCGGCGATCGGCGCCATGCCCTTGCCCTCACGCATGGTGTTGAGCTCGCCGCGCAGGTCCCCGGACTCCTTGGTCATCCGACGCATCTCGGCGACGATGTCGTCGAGGAAGTCGTCGACCTCTCGCTCGTCGTACCCACGACGGAACTGGGTCTGGGTGAACGTCTTGTTGAGGACGTCCTCGGGCGTGAGAGCCATGGTCAACTCCTGTGGGTGGCCTACGGGAACCCGTCTCGTCGCGCACGCACGGACGCGCGCCCTGCCGAGGGTCCGGGCTGGTCAGCCTACGGGATCGCCGAGCCCACGTGACAGGTGTCGCGTCACCCGGTCCGCTTGCGGTTCCCTCAGAGAAGGATGAGGAGGAGGTAGACGACGAAGAACAGGACCATGAACGACAGGTCGATCGTCACCTGGCCCAGGCGCAGCGGGGGGATGACCTTGCGCAGCGCCCGCAGCGGCGGCTCGGTGAGCGTGTAGATCGGTTCCGCGACGAGCAGTGCCGCCCCGCGCGGACGCCACTCCCGGGCGAAGATCCGGATCCAGTCGAAGACGACCCGACCGATGAGCACGAGGAAGTAGAGGAACACGACGAAGCGCAGGACCGCGAGAACGGCATTCATGGCGTGAAGTGTGACCGACGCGGCTGGGTGACCGGACGCCCGGGTCCTCAGCTCTGGTTGAAGACGCTCCGGCCGGCGGGGGCGACCGGACCCTCCTCGGCGTTGACCTCGACGGTCTCGGGCGAGAGGAGGAACACCTTCGAGGTGACCCGTTCGATGGAGCCGCGCAGGCCGAACACCAGGCCGGCGGCGAAGTCGACGAGACGCTTGGCGTCGGCATCGCTCATGTCGGTGAGGTTCATGATGACCGGGACGCCGTCGCGGAAGTTCTCGCCGATCGTCTTGGCCTCGTTGTAGGTGCGGGGGTGGATCGTCGTGATCCGCGAGATGCCGACGGCCTCCGGCGAGCGCACGACGTGGGCCATCGAATGGCGCGTCGGGAGGTGCGTCACCTCGGCACCATGGTGCTCGGCGTGCACCTCGGCCTCATGGTGCTCGTCGTAGCCCTCGTCGTACTGGTCGTCGTAGCGGCCCTGGTCCTCGGCGAGGCCCAGGTAGACCATCGTCTTGCGCAGCGCGCCAGCCATTGAGTGCTCCTCGGTCGTCGACCCCGCCCGTTCGGGGACGTTCGTCGTGACCGAAGTTACCGGTGCTACTGCCGAGATCCGAGGATTGCCGATCCGACACGCAGGTGTGTCGCACCTTCGGCGACGGCGGCCTCGAGGTCACCACTCATCCCCGCAGAGACCCACGTGGCGTCGGGATGGGCCACGCGGATGCCGTCGCCCACCTCCCGCAGCCGGGCGAACGCGGGGCGCGGGTCGGCGTCCAACGGCGCCACGGCCATGACTCCCCGCAGCCGCAGCGCCGGCGACGCGGCGACGACGTCGGCGAGCGCCGCGGCCTCCTCGGGCGTGACCCCGCCCCGACCCTCCGCCGCGTCGAGCGACACCTGCACCGTGACGTCGAGCACGCGGCCGACCGCGCCCGCGGCCCGGTCGAGCGCCCGGGCCACCTTGGGCCGGTCCACGGACTGCACGACGTCGGCGTAGTGCGCGACGGACGCGGCCTTGTTGCTCTGGAGCTGGCCGATGAAGTGCACCGTGAGCAGCTCGCGGTGCGCGAGCTGCCCGACCTTGGCCGCGGCCTCCTGGTCGCGGTTCTCGCCGATGTCGGTGACGCCCAGCCCGGCCAGGAGGTCGACGTCGCTCGCGGGGAAGAACTTCGTGACGACGACGAGCGACACCGCGTCGCTGCGGCCGGCATCCGCCATGGCCCGGTCGATGCGCGCGTGCACCGCGGCCAGCGCTGCGGCGAGGTCGTCACGCCGCGAGGTCGCCCCGGTCGCGGAGGGGTCGCTCACGTCGCGCTCCGGGCCACGACCCCGGCGAAGCGGCCGGTGGCACCGTCGCGCCGGTAGGAGTAGAGGTCCTCGCGCTCCCGGGCACCGCCGGGCAGCCACCGCACGGCGACGCCCCCGTCGCGCAGCTGGGCGACGACCCCGGCGGCGACGTCGACGGCCGGGGTGCCGGTCCACGACACGGTGGCGCTCACCGGCTGCACGGCGGCGGCGGTGTCACGCAACGCGGCCGGGACCTCGTAGCAGCGCCCGCACACCGACGGCCCGACGACGGCGTCGATCGTGTCGGCCCCCAGGTCGCGCAT
>DATITJ010000439.1:0-2255 GCA_035467935.1 Ornithinibacter sp. | reverse complement strand
ACGAGGAAGTCGCGGGCGCCCTCCGGGGTGGAGCGGGTGAGGGTGGGCGTCTCGATCTCGACGAAGTCGCGGGCACCGAGCACGCGGCGCGCGGCGGCGTTGACCTGCGAGCGCAGGCGCAGCGCGTGTCCGGCCGAGCGGGCGCCGGGGCGGCGCAGGTCGAGGTAGCGGTACTTGAGGCGGGCCTCCTCACCGACGGTGACGCGCTCGTCGACCTGGAACGGCAGTGGTGCGGCCGGGTTGAGCACCTCGATGAGGGTCGCGACGACCTCGACCTCGCCGGTGGGGAGGTCGGGGTTGACGTTGCGCTCCTCGCGGGCCGCGACCTCACCGACGACCTTGACGACGAACTCGCTGCGCAGCTCGTTCGCGGCCCCGGTCAGCACCTCGTCTCGCGCCACGACCTGGGCCACACCGCTCGCGTCACGCAGGTCGATGAAGGCCACCCCGCCGTGATCACGCCGCTTCGCCACCCACCCGGTGAGGGTGACGGTCTGGCCGGTGTGGGCGGCACGCAGGGTGCCGGCCTCGTGGGTGCGGAGCACGGGTGATCCTTCGAGTCAGGGGTCGGGGGGTTCTGGTGGTGCACGTGGTGCGGATGCCGGGAGCGGGCGGGCCGCGGTCGGCCGCCGGTCCCCCGGACCGGCCCAGTCTACGGAGGTGGCGGGCGCGCGCCGAACGCGTTCTCCCCGGGCCCGGGCCACCCGAGCGCCATACGGAGTCAGGAGGACCGGGCCGCCGCTCAGGAGGGGCGGGCCGCCGCTCAGGAGGGGCGGGCCGCAAGCAGGCAGAGCTCGTTGCCCGACGGGTCGACGACGACCGTCCACGGCAGCTCGCCCCAGTCGGGGTGCAGCTCCCGGCCACCGAGCTCGAGGACGCGCATCAGCACCGCATCGGGGTCGTCGCCCCCCTCGAGCCGGATGTCGAGGTGGATGCGGTTCTTGCCCTCTGCCTTCGGCGACGGCTCGGGGCAGAGCTCGAGCAGCGGTCCGCGGCCCGAGGGGTGCCGCAGGGCGACCAGCGGTGACGACGCCACCGGCGCCCACCCCGACAGCTCGGCCCAGAACGCGGCGTCCCGCACCGGGTCGGCGCTGTCGAGCGGCAGGGCGGCGATGGGTCCGGAGACGGCATACTCCGCCCTCGCCTCCATGACGCAGAACGGGTTCCCCTCGGGGTCCGCGAGCACGACCCACGGCACGTCGCCCTGCCCGATGTCGAGGTGGCGCGCCCCGAGCGACAGGGCCTGCTCGACGACCTCGGCCCGGCGCGTGCCGCCGCTGACGTCGAGGTGGAGGCGCAGCGGCTCCGCGGGCGGCTCGGGCACGCTCTGGACGCAGACGTCGAGCACCGGCTCGTCCCGAGGGGCCAGGCGCGTCTCGAACGCGTCCGGCCCGTCCACCAGGGTGGTGCCTCCGAGCAGTGCCTCCCAGAAGCGGCCCACGACGTCAGGCTCCAGGGCGTCCAGGCTGACGTTCTCGAGGTACATGGTCCCTGTCGTACCACGCATCCGTGTGGGCGCGAGGATCCGGGTGGCGGCAATCCGTGTCAGGGTGGAGAGGTCCGCCGCCCCCGTCCGTGAGCCCCGTCGTGAACTCTTCAGTCCCCCGTCGCACCGCCCTGCGCTCCGCCGCCGCCCTCGCCGTGGGCTCCGTCGCCCTGACCGCGACGGGCACGGCGTGCACCCCGACGGACGACGGGTCCGAGGCGTCGCCGGCGGCACGGTCGGCGACGAGTGGTCCCACGGACGGCGCCCACACCGTGCAGCCCGCCACCCAACCGCGGGCCGGGGTCGTGGATGCCGCCTCCTCGCCGCACGAGCAGTCGCTCGCCGCGTCGCGCGCCCTGCTCGACCGGACCAGCGCGGTCGTCGTCAGCACCGCCACGGAGGTCGGCGCGGGCTCCGCGACCGCTCGGCGGTTGGGCCTTCCACTGCTCGTCGACGGCCCCGGGCTCGCCGCCGAGCTCGACCGGCTCGGGGTGCGCACCGTCGTGCAGGTGGTCCCGCCGGGCGACGGCTCCGCGTCCATCGGCGGCGACCGTGAGGTCGTGTCCTCCACCGACACCGACGCCCTCGCCAGGCTGAGCGGGCTGCCGCACCGGCCCGCCGCTCACGGTGCCGCCGCCGTCCTGGCCCCCGGGGCCTCGGTGACGGCGCTCGTCGAGGCCACCCTCGATGCCGTGGGCGCCGACCGGATCCAGCTGGCGCACAGCGACCCTCGGCTCGCCCTCGCGTCGTTCGAGGCGCTGCGCGCCGG
>DATITJ010000438.1:0-5615 GCA_035467935.1 Ornithinibacter sp. | reverse complement strand
TCAGGCGAGCGTCTGGTCGAGGACCTCGCCGAGCTCGTCGTCGAACTGGGTGCGGTAGAGCTCGGCGTAGAGACCGTCCCCGGCGACGAGCTCGGCGTGCGTGCCGCGCTCGACGATGCCGCCGTCCGCGACGACGAGGATGAGGTCGGCGTGGCGCACGGTGGACAGGCGGTGGGCGATGACGAGGGCGGAGCGGTCGCGCAGGGCCTCGTCCAGCGCCCGCTGGAGGGCCTGCTCCGACTCGCTGTCGAGGTGGGCCGTGGCCTCGTCGAGGACGATGAGCCCGGGGCCCTTGAGCAGCAGCCGGGCGATCGCGAGGCGCTGCTTCTCGCCGCCGGACAGCCGGTGCCCGCGGTCGCCGACGACCGTCTCGAGCCCGGAGGGCAGCGAGTCGACGAGCGGCCACACCTGGGCCGCCTTGAGCGCGGCGACCATGTCGGCCTCGGTGGCGTGCGGGGCGGCATAGGCGAGGTTGGCGCGGATCGTGTCGTGGAAGAGGTGGGCGTCCTGGGTGACCACCCCGACGGCGTCGTGCAACGACTCGGTGCTCACCTCGCGCAGGTCGACCCCGTTGATGCGGATCGCCCCGGCGGTGGGGTCGTAGAGCCGGGCGACGAGTGAGGTGATCGTCGTCTTGCCGGCCCCGCTGGGGCCGACGAGGGCGACGAGGGTGCCGGGCTCGACGGTGAACGAGACGTCACGCAGCACCGGGCCGCTGCCGCGCCGGTCGCCGCTGGCGGTGCTCTCGAGCGAGGCCAAGGAGACCTCGTCGGCCGAGGGGTAGGAGAACGACACCTCGTCGACCTCGACGCGTACCGGGCCCGGCGGAACCGGGCGCGCATCGGCGGCCTCGGCGACCAGGGGCTGGAGGTCGAGCACCTCGAAGACGCGCTCGAAGGACACCAGCGCCGTCATGATGTCGACCCGCACGTTGGAGATCGCCGTCAGGGGGCCGTAGAGCCGGGCGAGCAGTGCCGTGAGGGCGATGAGGGTGCCGACGGTCAGGGTGCCGCCGACGGCCATGAGGCCACCGACGCCGTAGACCATCGCGGTCGCGAGGGACGCCACGAGGGTGAGCGCGACGAAGAAGACCGACCGGTTGACGGCGATGCGCACGCCGATGTCCCGCACCCGGGCGGCGCGGACGGCATACTCCTCGTCCTCGACGGCGGGGCGGCCGAACAGCTTGACGAGCAGGGCGCCGGCGACGTTGAACCGCTCGGTCATCCGGGTGCCGAGGTCGGCGTTCTGGACCATCTGCTCGTGCGCCAGGCTCGCCAGGCGCCGCCCCATGAACCGGGCGGGCAGGAGGAAGAAGGGCACGAGCACGAGGGCGGCCAGGGTCAGCTGCCACGACAGCGCGGCCATCGTGGCGACGATGACCACGAGCGTGATCGCGTTGCTCACCACGCTGGAGAGCACCGACGTGAAGGCCTGCTGGGCCCCGATGACGTCGTTGCCGAGCCGCGTGACGAGCGCGCCGGTCTGGGCCCGGGTGAAGAACGCGACCGGCTGACGCAGCACGTGTGAGAAGACCTCGGTGCGCAGGTCGTAGATGAGGCCCTCACCGATGCGTGCCGAGAACCAGCGCTCGACGAGGGTGAGCGCACCGCTGAGGACCGCGATGGCGGCGACGTAGAGCGACAGGCGGACCACGACCGCGGAGTCCCTGGGGTAGATGCCGTCGTCGATGAGCGACTTCAGGAGCAGCGGCGTCGCCACGACGAGCACCGACTCGACGACGACGAGCCCGAGGAACCAGGCGATGGCCACCTTGTAGGGGCGGGCGTAGCCGAGCACCCTCCGGGTCGTGCCGGGGGTCAGGCGACGCTCCTTGACGCTCGAGTCCCTGCTCAGGCTGTGCAGCGCCTGCCACCCTTGCATGCTCACCGGTGGTGCTCCTCGTCGTCGATGTCAGTCAGTCAGTCAGTCAACCACCGCGTGCCGACACCTGTTCCGCGTGCCGGGCCGGCCGGGGCGCGGGGCACCGGCGCACGCTGCGTGGGCACGCCCTTGTGCGGCGCGCTCCCCCTCGCGCAGGATGACGGCGGACCCGCCGAGGACGGCGGTCGACGAGAGAGGTATGCCGTGCCCGCACCGCTGCGCCACAAGGTCCTGCTCGACGAGGACGAGATGCCCACCCGCTGGTACAACATCCTCCACGACCTGCCGACCCCCCCAGCGCCGGCGCTGCACCCCGGCACCGGCCAGCCGGTCGGGCCCGACGACCTCTCCGCGATCTTCCCGATGGACCTCATCGCCCAGGAGGTGTCGACCGAGCAGTACATCGACATCCCGCCGGAGGTGCAGGACGTCTACCGGCTGTGGCGACCCTCGCCGTTGTTCCGGGCGCACCGCCTCGAGAAGGCCCTGGGAACGCCCGCGAGGATCTACTACAAGTACGAGGGCGTCTCCCCGGCCGGGTCGCACAAGCCCAACACCGCGGTGCCGCAGGCCTACTACAACGCGCGCGCCGGCATCCGGAAGCTCACGACCGAGACGGGGGCCGGCCAGTGGGGCACGGCGCTGGCCTTCGCGTGCGCGCAGTTCGACCTCGAGTGCGAGATCTGGCAGGTGCGGGCGTCCTACGACGCCAAGCCCTACCGCAAGATCATGATGGAGACCTTCGGCGGCACGGTGCACCCGAGCCCGTCGGACCTCACCGAGGCCGGCCGCACGATGCTCGCGAGCGATCCCGGCTCCCCCGGCTCGCTCGGCCTCGCGATCAGCGAGGCCGTCGAGGTCGCCGCGCAGGACCCGAACGCCAACTACGCCCTGGGCTCGGTGCTCAACCACGTGCTCCTGCACCAGACGATCATCGGCGAGGAGGCCCTGCTCCAGCTCGCGAAGATCGGCGAGAGCGTCGACCTCATCGTCGGCTGCACCGGAGGCGGCTCCAACTTCGGCGGGCTGACCTTCCCGTTCATCCGCGAGAAGCTCGCGGCCGGGGGCGCGGGCCCGGTCTTGCGTGCCGTCGAGCCGGCGTCGTGCCCGTCGCTGACGCAGGGCACCTACGCCTACGACTTCGGTGACGTCGCCGGGCTCACGCCGCTGCTGAAGATGCACACGCTCGGCCACGACTTCATCCCCGACCCCATCCACGCCGGTGGCCTGCGCTACCACGGCATGAGCCCGCTCATCAGCCACCTCTACGAGGAGGGCCTGATCGAGGCGGAGGCCAGGACGCAGCAGGACTGCTTCGCCGCCGGCGTGCTGTTCGCGCGCACCGAGGGCATCGTCCCCGCGCCCGAGCCGACCCACGCGCTGGCCGCGGCCGTCGACGAGGCGATCCGGTGCATCGAGACGGGCGAGGAGAAGGTCATCCTCACCGCGCTGTGCGGCCACGGCCACCTCGACCTGCCCGCCTACGACGCCTACCTGCGCGGCGACCTCGTCGACCACACGTGGGAGGACGCCGAGCTGCAGGAGGCGGTGGCCCGCGCCCTCACCCGGCTGCCGGCGATCCCCGGCTGAGGCGTCAGGGTGACGGTGGGCGCACTCGCCCGCCGCGGCCTGGCGCGGTGCCTAGGCTGGTGCAGGACCGACGAAGGAGTTGCCCATGGCCGTGGCGAACCGCAGGCCGATGTCCCCGCTCGACTCCATCTGGCTGGCCATGGACCGGCCGAACAACCTCATGGTCATCGACTCGGTCATGTTCCTCGGTGAGGCTCCCGACTGGGACGAATTCATCCGGCTGTTCGAGACCCGCGTCGTGGAGCGGTTCCCGGTCTTCAGGCAGCACCCGGAGCAGGCGGGCCTCCTCGGCAGCCGGCCGCACTGGGTCGACGACGAGGAGTTCGACCTCGGTCGCCACTTCCGCCGGGCCACGCTGCCGGGCCCCGGCGACGACGCCGCCCTCCAGCGCTACATGGAGCAGCACCTGTCCACGCCCCTCGACCCCTCCCACCCGTTGTGGGAGGTGCACCTCCTCGACGGGCACGGCTCGGGTGCCGCCATCTTCGTGCGCACCCACCATGCCCTCGCCGACGGGCTGGCCCTCGGCCGGGTGCTGCTGTCGCTGACCAGCGACGAGGTCGACGGGCCGCCGCCCGGCACCGCGCTCACCGGGGGCGGCCCACCGACCTCTGGGGTCGGCTCCCCCGGGTCGCAGGTCGGGGGTCTGGCGTCGCTGGGGCTCGGCATGGCCCGCACCGCCCTCGACGGGGTGACGTCGCTGGCGACGCTCGACGGCCTGCGCGGCGCGGCGCGGCTCGGGGTGCGCACGACGCAGGTCGTCTCCGACCTCCTCCTCAGCCACAACCCCGACAACCCGCTGTCGGGGTCCCCCGGCCCGGCGAAGCGGATCGCCTGGACCGGCCCCCTCCCGCTCGAGGGCGCCAAGTCCCTCGGCCGGCTCGCCGGGGCGACCGTCAACGACGTGCTCCTCAGCGCCGTGGCGGGGGCCCTGCGCACCTACCAGCTGGACCGGGGCGTCGCGCCCACCGACCTCCTGACCATGGTTCCGGTCAACCTGCGAGACCTCCGGCTCCCACTCCCGCCCGAGCTCGGGAACGACTTCACTCTCATCTACGTGCGGTTCCCGAGCGCGACGGCCGCCCCCCTCGCCCGGCTCGCGGAGACCAAGCGGCGGATGGACTGGCTCAAGGGCTCCCCGGAGACCACGCTGACCCACCTCCTCATGGACGTCATCGGCCGCGTGGGACGAGGCCTGGACCGACCGGTCATCGACTTCTTCGCCAACAAGGCGCTCGGGGTGACGACCAACGTCATCGGACCGCGCAGCCGGCTCCGGCTGGCCGGGGTGCCCGTCGAGGGGATCCTCGGGTGGGTGCCGGGGTCGGGCACCCACACCGTGGGGGTGTCCATCTTCACGTATGCCGGGACGGTGCGGGTCGGCGTGGTCACCGACGCGACGCTGGTGCCGGACCCCGAGCGCCTCGTCGCCGCCTTCGAGGCCGAGCTCGACCTCCTCCTCTCCATGGCCCCGCCGGCCGAGCCGGCCACACCGGCCAAGCGGGCCACACCGGCCAAGCCGACGAGGAGGCGTGCTCGTGCCCACTGACACCGCCCGGGCGGAGCTTCGCATCGCGGCACCGTGCGCCGACGTCCTCGCCACGATCCATGACGTGGCCTCGCAGCCGGAGTGGATCCCCGAGATCCGTGAGGTCGAGGTGCTCGACGTCGATGGCGACGGGCTCGCCCTCCGCGCCGCGCTCGCTGCCGCCACCGCGGTCGGGACCGACCGCTACACGCTCGCCTACACCCACGCGGACGACGGCATCCGATGGACCATGGAGAGCGGTCGCCTGCAGACCGCGCAGGTCGGCGACCTCACGGCCGCGCCGGCCGGGGACGGGAGCGGCGACACCATCGCGGTCTACGCGCTCACGATCGAGCACCCCCTGCCGCTCCCCGGGTTCGTGCGGTCCCGGATGATCAAGGGCCTGGTCACCGGGACCCTCGAGGGCCTGCGCGGCCGCCACGAGGCGCCGTGACGTCGGGCGGCCGGTCGTTTCAGGCGAGGGTGACGAGGTCGCGGTAGTCGGCGCTGAAGAGGTCCTCGACGCCGTCGGGCAGGAGCAGGATGCGCTCGGGCTCGAGCGCGTCGACCGCGCCCTCGTCGTGCGTGACGAGCACGACGGCGCCCTCGTAGG
>DATITJ010000437.1:0-4443 GCA_035467935.1 Ornithinibacter sp. | reverse complement strand
GCTCTCACGGGCTGTATTCTCGCCGATCTGCGCAACCGTTTCCACAGACTCACGGCGCGGACCGACGTGGTCCACAGCGACGGCACACGAACGCGCCGCAGGTTGGTCGGTATGACGACGAGCACCGCGACCCCCGACCGGGTCGTCCACCCCCTGACGGCTCCCCACGGCCCCGAGCGCGCCGGCCCCGCGTGCGGCGGCGCCTCGGGCCGGTGCCGCACTGGTGGCGGGACGCCACCGGGCGCTGGGCTGGGCGGTGCTGCGGGCTCTTGCGTGCCTGGCGCCGGCGGGCCGCGGGCCGGACGGCCTTCGACCCCGCGGGCCTGGTCAAGGGCTGGGCGGTGGCCGGGGCAACCGCAAACCTCGACGTCGTCCGCGAGGTGTCCTACTCGATCGGTACCGGCGGCGACGTCGTCGTGGGGGTGGGGCGTGGGGTCGGACCGACGGCGCCGCGGTGGCGGATCGGCATCGAGGACCCCCGCCGTGGCGGTGCGGTCGACGACGTCACCCTGCGGCGCGGAGCGGTGGCCACGTCGGGCCCGGCCAGAGGGGCGGCCCTGATGGCCGAGCGTGACCCGTCGTACCGGCTCATCATCCTCTGATCGCCACACGCCCGGGCGACCTGCGCATTCGTCTCAACTCGCGCGGTGAATGCTCTTGCGGTACAGGGTGTGGCGGCTGCTACGCTGCACGAACTCAGTCAAGGTTCAGCAGGGGAGCTTGACGTAGAGCAAATAGGTTGTGCCATGTCCCAATTGCAGGGGATTGAGGTGCGGCGACCACGTCGTCGCACCGCAACTAAGGGATCTGCCTGGTCACCTCGAGGGTACTGACGTGATCCAGGCCGCGTTGCTCAAGTCTGGCAACACCGCACACCGTTCAGGGGAATGCACCTCCTGACTCCGAGCGGTCATCCGCCCGCCCGACATGTCGGCGGTTCACGTCACATGTCGGCGGTCCAAGTCGTGCGTCCTCGTGGCGCAACGCCCACAGTTCCAGCTCGTCAGCCCGTCGCACCCGGAATCCGGACGGCGGGGCGGCTTGCGGAGCTGGCGGGTGCCGAGCTGGCGGCGGTCGCGTTCGGGCGTTCGCGTCCGAGGCCGTCTTCCCTCTGTGCCACTCGGCACCTGCAGGGGGGGCGCGGGTTCAGGCAGGCCGCGATGGCCGGCCCAGGCCCTCGCGCAGCTCCTCCGGTGACGTGACGGGTCGCTCACACACGAAGCCCCGGCACACGTAGGCCGCGGGTGCCCCGTGGACGAGGGGGCGGCCGGTCAGCAGCGGCACGCCCGCGGCATCCGGCATCCCGTGCACCACGACGAGGCCCGGAGACGCAGCGCGGCGGGCCGTGCCGGCGAGGGCGTCGGCCCGCGGGCCGTCACCCACGACCGCCACCTGCAGCGGCCCGGCCTCGACCGCCTCGGCCACGGCCAGGGACCAGCCGGCGAACCGGGGCTCGGCCACGGCGACGGACCCACACGCCTCCAGCGCGGCCAGGGCCGCGTCCCGGTGCCGGCGGGACCCGGTGAGCGCGGCGAGGGTGAGCAGGGCGCCGGCGAGGGCCGAGGCACCGGCCGGTTCCGCGCCGTCGGTGCGCGCCGCCGGTCGCGTGAACAGCCCGGGCGCGTCGTGGGCGGTGTCGTGCGGGGTGCCGTCGGGGTCGACGAACCGGTCGAGCGCCGCGTCGAGGATCGTCTCGGCGGCGTGTGCCCAGCGGGGCTCGCCCGTGGCCTGGTGGAGCGCGAGCAGTCCCTCGGCGAGGTCGCCGTGGTCCTCGAGGATGCCGGGCGCCGCGCTGACGACACCGCGCCGTGACGTGCGGCGCAGCGTTCCGTCGGCGACGTGGGTGGTGAGCAGCACGTCGGCCGCGGCCCTCGCGGCGTCGACGAGGTCGGGCCGGTCGAGCAGGACACCCGCCTCGGCGAGGGCCGCCACGGCCAGGCCGTTCCAGGCCGTCACCACCTTGTCGTCGCGGCTCGGCTGGGGGCGGCTGCCACGCGCGGCCAGGAGGCGCTCGCGCGCCCCGGCCCACCAGTGGGGGTCGTCGGGGTCCTGGCGCAGCTGAAGCGTCGACGTCCCCGCCTCGAACGTGCCGGCCGCCGTGACCGAGAGCAGCGCGGCGGCGCGTGCGCCGTCCTCGGGGCCGAGCACCTCGGTGAGCTGGGCGGGGGTCCAGGAGTAGGTCAGTCCCTCGTGGGAGTGCCCGTCGACGACGGTGTCGGCGTCGAGTGCCGACGCGAACGCGCCCTCGTCGGTGCGCAGGTCGCGCAGGAGGAACTCCGCGGTCTCCTCGACGACCCGCCGGGCCAGGCTGTCGCCGGTCGCGCGCCACAGGTGGGCGTGGACCCGCAGGAGCAGGGCGTTGTCGTAGAGCATCTTCTCGAAGTGCGGCACGACCCAGCCCGCGTCCACGGCATACCGGGCGAAGCCACCGCCCAGCTGGTCGTACATCCCGCCGCGGGCCATCGCGTCACACGTCGTGCGCACCATCGCCAGGGCGTCGGCCGAGCCGGTGCGGGCGTGGTGGCGCAGGAGGAACTCGAGCACCATCGACGGGGGGAACTTCGGGGCGCCACCGAAGCCGCCTCGGGCGTCGTCGTGGTCGACGCGCAGGCGCCGGGCGGCGGCGTCGCACACGGCGGCGTCGACCGTGGTGGGCGCCGGCGGGGCGGTGGCGTCGCGCAGGCGGGAGGCGACGGAGGCGCCCGACGCCACGACGCGTTCGCGCTCGGTGCCCCAGACTCGTGCCGCCTGCTCGAGGAGCGCGAGGAGCTGCACCTTGGGCAGGTAGGTGCCCGCGAAGAACGGGTCGCCGTCGGGAGTGAGCAGGCAGGTCATCGGCCACCCGCCGTGCCCGGTGAGGGCCGTCGTGGCCGCCATGTAGACGGCGTCGACATCGGGCCGCTCCTCGCGGTCGACCTTGACGGCGACGAAGCGTGAGTTGACGGCCGTCGCCACCTCGTCGTCCTCGAACGACTCGTGGGCCATGACGTGGCACCAGTGGCACGCGGCGTAGCCGACCGAGAGCAGCACGGGCACGTCGCGGCGACGGGCCTCGGCGAACGCGTCGTCACCCCACTCCCACCAGTCGACCGGGTTGTCGGCGTGCTGGAGGAGGTAGGGGCTCAGGGAGCCCGCGAGCCGGTTCGCCATCCGCCCACCGTATGCCGGACGGGCGCGTCGGTGTCGCGGCGGGACGCTGGCGCGGGTGGGCTGTGGGTGGACGGGCGGTCGAGAGGGGTCGCGTCCGGCATACCCCCTGGGGTATAGTTCGGGTCATGACGAGCACCATCGACATCGCCACGTTCGCCGCCCGCCACGCCGACGGCGCCTTCGTTCTCGACGTCAGCGAGCCCGCCGAGTACGTCGCCGGGCACGTGCCGGGCGCGGTCCTGGTCCCCATGAGCCGGATCACCTCGATGCTCGCGGAGATCCCCAAGGACCGCACCGTCCACGTCATCTGCCAGAGCGGCAACCGCAGCCGGGCGATGGCCGACCTGCTCTGCGCCATGCGCCTCGACGCGGTGTCGGTGGAGGGCGGAACCTCGGCCTGGGCTGCCGGGGGCCGGCCTCTCGTGCGAGGTTCGAAGGCGGCATGACCCCCCGGCCGGCCCGTACCGACGCGACGGCCGAGGCTGTCGTCGCTGTCGATCGTGCCGTGGCGGTCAATGGTGCCGTGGCGGTCAATGGTGCCGTGGCGGTCGATGGTGTCGTGGCGGTTCCCGTCGCCGAGGCGCCCGGGGCTGGGACGGTCCGTGAGGACCAGCCGGGTGCCAAAGCGTTGGCGGCGGCCGTCGCCGGGCTCGGTGTGGCCCGCGACCAGCTGAGCGAGATCGTCGCCTTGCTCGAGCAGGGGAGTGGTTGCGAGGACGTCGTCGCGCGCCTTGCGGTGGTGTCGACGGCGGTCGACCGCGCGGGCTTCGCCGTCATCTCGACCGGTCTGCGCGAGTGCATCCTGCACCCCGGCCAGGGCACCACGGACACGGCTGCCATGGAGAAGCTCTTCCTGTCCCTCGCCTGAGGGTTGCCACGCCTCTCGCAGGGTCGATGTCACCGCGGGGTTGACGGGCGGGACCACGGTCCTCAGGCCGGAGCTGGCAACGGGTGCGGCTGAGCCGTGCACGTCCACCTTCCGCACGGCTGTGGCGTCGGTCGTCCACAGGTCGCTCCGCTCGGTGTCGTCGTCCGCAGGCGCTGCTCGGGCTCACCCGGCCTGTCAGTGGACATGTGTACGGTTTTCTCATGGCGGGGGAGCTGGTGGTGGACGGGCGGGTCGGTGACCCGGATGTTGCTGTGCCGCAGCCCGGTTCGGGTGCCGCTGGTGCTGCGGTGACGGTGCCGGTCGCCTCGTTTCGGGCGTGGTTGGGTTCGGTGGATGTGGCGGGGTTGTCGGATCGGGAGCGGGTGGATCTGGTCGCGGAGCTGGAGCGGGTCAAGGGTTGCGTG
>DATITJ010000436.1:0-3680 GCA_035467935.1 Ornithinibacter sp. | reverse complement strand
GGACCACCCTGGCGTCGAGCGCGGCCCGGGCCCCCGAAACCCCGGGGCGAGCCGCCCCGCCCGTGCCCACGGGCCACCGCCGGCGCGAACCCGACGCGCTCGGGCCCACGAGGAGCGCGCTCGGCGTCCCCCGCTCGGGCACCGCGGCGAACCGGCGGCGCAGGTCGTCGCGCCGCTGCCTCACCTCGGCCACGGCACCGAGACGGAGCCGCTCCTGGGCGGTGAGCCGTCGGGTCACGACGACACCGGACGAGGTGCGCCGCGCCCCGGCCACCGCACCGCGGCGCAGCACCCCCGCCATTCCCCCGGTGGCCGCGAGGGCGGCACCCGCGGCGAGCGCCCCGGCATCCCCCTCGCCGTAGCCGACGAGGAGGGTGCCGTCGGCAGCGAGGCCGAGGACGTCGCCCGCCACGGCGACAGGTCGCAGCCACGGGACGCCGGCGGCGAACGGCCCCAGCGAGGACAGGTCGTGCCCGACCGAGCTCGCCCCGGCGACCGCCCGATAGGGCAGGGAGTCGGTGAGCCCGTCGACCGACAGGCTCCTGAGCGCCTGCGCACAGCGTCGGTCGGCCTCGCGGAACCGCTCCGCCGCAGCCGCGTGCCGCGCCGCCGCCAGGGCCCGCACCTCGGCCTGCTCGCGCTGCAGGTGGCGCACGAGGAGCACCTCGGGCCCCTCCTCGCCCGACCCGGCGGACAGGAGGGCGTACGCGCGGTCCTCGAGCACGGCATACGCGTGCTCGGCGTCGTCGTCGTCACGCACGGCGACGGACACGACCTGCTGCGCCTCCTCCATCGCGTCGGCGAGCCGTCGCAGCGGCGCTGCCGCGCCCCCGAGCCGGAGCGCCACGGCGTCGAGCACGGGGGTGACCTCGTGGAGGCGCCGGCCGAACGCGTCACCCGCCGGGCCGTCCCAGGTGGCGCCGTCGCGCAGCCGGACGAGGGCACCGGTGATCGCCCCGAGCCGACGGGACGACGAGGTCAGGCGCGCGGCGAGCAGCCGGACCGCGGCGGGGTCACCCGGCAGGGGCGGCAGGCCGCTCACCAGCCGCCCCCGAGGAGCGAGCGCGAGACCCCCGTCTCGGTGTCGACGTAGGCCGAGCCGGCCTCGACGGCGCCGTCGCCGAGCTCGACGAGCGCCCCCGCCAGCGCGAGGCGGGACCGGCGCCAGCCACCGAGCAGCTCCTCGACGGCGGGCCCCGTGGCACCGGGACCGAGCGCCCACCGCTCGGCGGCGGGGTCACCCATGAGCAGGAGGTCGGCCCCCGTCTCGGCGAGGGCCACCCCCAGCTCGGCGACCTCCGCCGCGTCCACCCGGATCGTGCTCATGACCACCACGCTAGGTCGGGCCGGCGACGCGCCCCCGGAGTTGTCCACAGGCCTGCCGCAGCCAGCCCGGGCCCCGGGCCCCGGGCCGCGCACCGACACCGCCTGCTCCCGGCATCCGAGGTCCTGCGCAGCCATGAGGGGGACCCGAGGTTCGCAGGGGAGGACGACCCTTGCGAACCTCGGGTCGGGCCCATGGGGCGGAACGGCGGCCCCGCCGGGCGGGGCGGCCGGGCTCAGCCGGCGGTGGCGCCCGCGAGGTCGGCCGGCTGCTCGGCACCGAGGTCGCCGTCGGACGACGCTCCCCCGCCCAGCGCCGCCGCGAACCCGGCGTCGAGGTCGGCGAGGATGTCCACGACCGACTCGATGCCGACCGCGAGGCGCACGAGCCCCGGGGTCACGCCGGCCGCGAGGCGGTCCTCGTCACCGCCCTGGCTGTGGGTCGTGGACGCCGGGTGGATCGCGAGGGAGCGTACGTCGCCGATGTTGGCGACGTGGCTGTGCAGCGACAGGCCCTCGACGAAGCGCTGGCCCGCCTCGAGCCCGCCGCTGATCTCGAACGCCAGCACGGCACCGGCGCCCTTCGGGGCGTACCTGTCGGCGAGCTCCTTGCCGGGCTGCCCGTCGAGCGAGGCCCAGCGCACCGCCTCGACCTGCGGGTGCTCGGAGAGGTAGGTCGCGACCTTGCGGGCGTTCTCGACGTGCCGCTCGACGCGCAGGCTCAACGTCTCGAGGCCCTGCCCGATGAGGAAGGCGTTGAACGGCGAGATCGCCGCACCGAGGTCGCGCAGCAGCTGCACGCGCGCCTTGAGGATGTAGGCGAGGTTGGCCCCGAGGATGCCGCCGACCCCGAGGTCCCGCGCGAACACGAGCCCGTGGTAGCTCTCCTCGGGCGTGTTGTAGTTCGGGTACCGCTCGGGGTCCTTGCCGTAGTCGAAGGTGCCGCCGTCGACGATGACCCCGGCGATGGAGGTGCCGTGGCCACCGAGGTACTTCGTCGCCGAGTGGATGACGACGTCGGCACCCCACTCGAGCGGGCGGATGAGGTAGGGCGTGGCGATCGTGTTGTCGACGACGAGCGGAACGCCCACCTCGTGCGCGACCGACGCGACACCCGCGATGTCGAGCACCTCGGCCTTGGGGTTGGCGATCGTCTCGGCGAAGAACGCCTTGGTGTTCGGGCGCACCGCCGCGCGCCAGGCCTCGAGGTCGGCCTGGTCGTCGACGAACGACACCTGGATGCCCAGCTTCGGGAAGGTGAACTTCAGCAGGTTGACCGTGCCGCCGTAGAGCGCAGAGCTCGCGACGATGTGGTCACCTGCCTCGGCGAGGTTGAGCAGCCCCAGCGTCGTGGCCGCCTGGCCGGACGCCACGAGGAGCGCGCCCACGCCGCCCTCGAGCGCGGCGATCCGCTGCTCGACGGCATCCTGCGTCGGGTTCATGATCCGGGTGTAGATGTTCCCGAACTCCTTGAGCGCGAACAGGTTCGCGGCGTGCGCCGTGTCGTTGAAGACGTAGGACGTCGTCTGGTAGATCGGCAGGGCGCGCGCACCGGTGGCGCTGTCGGGCACCTGGCCCGCGTGCACCTGTCGGGTCTCGAAGCCCCACTGCGAAGGGTCGGTCATGGTCGGTCTCCCAATCGTCGGGTGCGCCGGGAGCGAGGCCCCGGCACACGGCATACGTGTCCGTTGCGGGGCATCCGGGCAGGAGTGTCCCGCGCTTGCGTGCGGCGGGTGCCGCACGCCAGGTCCTCACCCGGGGCACCCCACCGCGGATGGAGGGTTGCCGGCCAGCGAGCCGGGGCTTGGCGCTGGCACTCATGACCTCTGCCGAGGATACGTCCCGACCCGGATGCCGGTCACGCGTGTTCGTCCTCCGTCTCACGCTCCGGTCAGTGACCGGTTTCGGTGCTTGGATTGGGGGCATGACCTTCCACGCAGACGAGTACAAGGCGGCCCCGGGCCGCTACCGCGCCGGTATGCCGTACCGCCGGGTCGGGAAGTCCGGTCTCGACCTGCCCGCGGTCTCCCTCGGGCTCTGGCACAACTTCGGCGACGACGTGCCGCTGGAGCGCCAGCAGGCGACCCTGCGCCGGGCCTTCGACCGTGGGGTGACGCACTTCGACCTCGCGAACAACTACGGACCGCCCTACGGCTCGGCCGAGCGCAACTTCGGCGCGCTCTTCGCGCGCGACTTCCGGCCCTACCGCGACGAGCTGGTCATCAGCTCCAAGGCCGGCTACGACATGTGGCCCGGGCCCTACGGCCAGGGCGGCGGGTCGCGCAAGTACATCACCGCGTCGTGCGACCAGTCGCTGCAGCGGATGGGCCTGGACTACGTCGACATCTTCTACAGCC
>DATITJ010000435.1:0-2351 GCA_035467935.1 Ornithinibacter sp. | reverse complement strand
CGGGCAGCGACTTCACCACGGTCGGCGACATCTTCTCGTCGGCGACCAACCCCGATCGCAAGAAGCCGTTCGACATCCGCACGCTCATGCGGGCCGTGGCCGACCAGGACCACGCGACCCTCGAGCGCTGGGCCGGCATGGCTGATGCCGAGACCGCCGTGGTCCTCGACGCCCGCGTCGGCGGGATCCCGGTGTGCCTGTTGGGGATCGAGTCCAAGACGGTGCCACGACGTGGTGTGCCGCCGACCGACGGGCCCGACGTGTACACCGCCGGAACCCTCTTCCCCAGGTCGTCGAAGAAGGCGGCCAGGGCGATCAACGCCGCGAGCGGCAACCGCCCCCTCGTCGTGCTGGCGAACCTGTCGGGCTTCGACGGGTCGCCCGACTCGATGCGCGCCCTGCAGCTGGAGTACGGCGCCGAGATCGGGCGTGCGGTCGTCAACTTCGACGGGCCCATCGTCTTCGTCGTCGTGTCCCGCTACCACGGCGGTGCGTTCGTCGTGTTCTCCAAGGTGCTCAACCCCCGGATGACGGTGCTCGCCGTCGAGGGGTCCTTCGCGTCGGTCATCGGTGGCGCCCCCGCCGCGGCCGTCGTGTTCGCTCGCGACGTCGACAAGCGCACGGCGTCCGACGAGCGGGTCTCCTCGCTCGAGGCGCGCCTGGGGGAGTCCGACGGCGCCGAGCGGGCGAGGGTCGCCACCGAGCTCGCCCCGGTGCGAGCCGCCGTGCGGGCCGAGATGCTCGGGAGGGTGGCCGCCGAGTTCGACGCGGTGCACGACATCCACCGCGCCGTCGAGGTCGGGTCGGTGGATGCCGTCATCGCTGCCGAGGAGATCCGCCCCCGGATCATCGCGTCGATCGAGGCCACCTCCGCCTGACCGCTGGGCGTCACACAGGGTGCACCGAGCGTTCACCGCCCGGCCACCCGCCGAGCCGTTCGCGTGCCTAGCGTCCCGACCATGCGTCCACGCCTGCTCACCGCTGCCGCCACCGTTCCCCTCGCCGTCGCCGCCCTCGCCGGGGGCTCGACCGCAGCCGTCGCGTCACGACCGACCCAGGAGGTGACCCTCACCCCGCTCGGCACCTACTCGACCGGTGCCTTCGACGAGGGCGCGTCCGAGATCACCGCGTACGACCCCGGGACGCACCGCGTCTTCGTCGTCAACGCCCAGGCAGGCACCGTCGACGTCCTCGACATCTCCGACCCCACGACCCCCGAGCGGGTCGGCCGGCTCGACACCCCGGGCGTCAACAGCGTCGCCGTCCACGGCGGTCTCGTCGCCGTGGCCGAGCAGGCAGGGGAGCGCACCGACCCCGGGACCGTCTCCTTCTTCGACGCCGAGTCTGCTGCCGTCCTCGGCCGCGTGACCGTCGGGGCGCTGCCCGACATGGTGACCTTCACACCGAACGGTGACTTCGCACTCGTCGCGAACGAGGGTGAGCCGGAGGGCTACTGCGCCGGCGACGTCGACCCGGAGGGGAGCGTGTCGGTCGTCGACCTCCGTCGTGGGGTCTCCGCCGCCACGGTCCGGACCGCCGGCTTCACGGCCTTCGACGCCGACGACCTCAGGTCGCAGGGCGTGCGGGTCTACGGCCCCGGGGCGACCGCGGCGCAGGATCTCGAGCCCGAGTACGTCACGGTCTCGAGGAACAGCCGGACGGCGTGGGTGTCGCTGCAGGAGGCCAACGCCCTCGCGAAGGTCGACATCCGATCGGCGACGGTGACCGACGTGGTGCCGCTCGGGCTCAAGGACCACGCCCGCAGGGCGAACTCGCTCGACCCGTCCGACCGTGACGGCGGCATCCGCATCGGCAGGTGGCCGGTCAAGGGGCTCTACCAGCCGGACGCGATCGCGTCGTATGCCGTGCGGGGGAAGGAGTACGTCGTCACCGCGAACGAGGGCGACACCCGGGACTACGAGTGCTTCTCCGAGGAGGCGCGCGTGAGCAGCCTGACCCTGGACCCCGTGGCGTTCCCGGACGCCGAGGCGCTCACGGCGGACTCGGCACTGGGGCGCCTGACGGTCTCGACGACGTCGCCGGAGGGACCGAACGGCCGCACCCAGCTGCACGTGCCCGGGGCCCGGTCCGTCTCGGTCCGCGACGCCGCGGGTGCGCTGGTCTGGGACTCGGGCGACGCCCTCGAGCGGCTCGTCGCCGCGCGCGAGCCGGCCATCTTCAACGCGAACAACGACGCCACGGGGTCCTTCGACACGCGCAGCGACAACACGGGACCCGAGCCGGAAGGGCTCGACCTCGGCCGGCTCCGCGGTCGCACCTACGCGTTCGTCGGGCTCGAGCGGGTCAGCGCCATCGCGGTGCTCGACCTCACGGACCCGAAGGCCGGCCGG
>DATITJ010000434.1:0-3773 GCA_035467935.1 Ornithinibacter sp. | reverse complement strand
GGTGCACCACCCGTTCGAGAACGCCGACTGGTTCGAGCACCACTTCCCGGGTGACTTCATCGTCGAGTACATCGGGCAGACCCGCGGCTGGTTCTACACCCTGCACGTGCTCGCGACGGCGCTCTTCGACCGTCCGGCGTTCTCCTCGTGCGTCAGCCACGGCATCGTGCTCGGCAGCGACGGCCAGAAGATGAGCAAGTCCCTGAAGAACTACCCCGACGTCACGGAGGTCTTCAACCGCGACGGCGCCGACGCGATGCGCTGGTTCCTCATGTCGAGCGGCATCCTGCGCGGGAGCAACCTCCTCGTCACCGAGGAGGGCATCCGCGAGGGCGTGCGCCAGGTGCTCATCCCGCTGTGGAACAGCTGGTACTTCTTCAGCCTGTACGCCAACGCCGCCAACGGTGGGGAGGGGTATGCCGCACGGTGGTCGACCGCGTCCACGGACCCGCTGGACCGCTACCTCCTGGCCAAGCTGCGCGACCTCGTCGAGACGGTCCAGGGCCAGATGGACACGTACGACATCCCGGGTGCCTGCGAGTCGGTGCGCCAGTTCGTCGACGCGATGACGAACTGGTACATCCGTCGGTCACGGGAACGGTTCTGGGACACCGGTGCCGGCGAATCGACAGCGATGCATGCGGCATTCGACACGCTCTACACGACGCTCGAGGTGCTCACCCGGGTCGCCGCGCCGCTGCTGCCGCTGGTGACCGAGGAGATCTGGCGGGGGCTCACCGGGGGCCGCTCGGTGCACCTCGAGGACTGGCCGTCGGCGTCGGAGCTGCCGGCCGACGACGCCCTCGTCGCCGCGATGGACCAGGTGCGGGCGGTCTGCTCGACGGGCTCGTCGCTGCGCAAGGCGGAGCGCCTGCGGGTGCGCCTGCCGCTGCCGGAGCTCACCGTCGTCACGGCCGACCCCGACGGGCTGCGACCCTTCGCGGGCATCGTGGCCGACGAGCTCAACGTCAAGGCGGTCACGGTGCTCGACGTCGCCGAGGCGCACGAGTCGGACTTCGGCATCAGCCAGCGCCTCGTCGTCAACGCGCGCGCGGCCGGCCCCCGCCTGGGCCGTGACGTCCAGACGGCGATCAAGGGCTCGAAGGCCGGCGACTGGTCGGTGGCCGACGACGGCACGGTCACCTCGGGCGGGCTCGCGCTCGTCGAGGGGGAGTACGTCGTGGAGACCGTGGTCGACGCCGAGCAGGCCGGCTCGCACGCGACCGCGATGCTCGGCGGCGGCGGGTTCGTCGTCCTCGACACCGACGTCACCCCCGAGCTCGAGCTCGAGGGTGCGGCGCGCGACCTGGTGCGGGCCGTGCAGCAGGCGCGGCGCGAGGCAGGGCTCGAGGTGTCCGACCGCATCTCACTGGAGGTGGCGGGTGCGGAGTTCGTCTACCGCGCGGTGCTCAACCACCGCGACCTCGTGACCGGCGAGACCCTCGCCGAGCACCTGTCGGTGACGCCGGACCTCGACGCCCTCGAGCGCGACGGCGACGGTGTCACCGAGGTCGTCGTGGGTGAGCGCTACCCCGTCCGGCTCAGGGTCACCAAGCGCTGACTGCGCCGTCGGCGGGCCGGGCCGTCCGTGGGGGCGGGCCACCGGTGGGAGACTGGGGCGGTGAGCCCTGCACCCGATGCCGACCAGCGCGACGCCGCGCACCAGCTCGCGGTCGCCCGACGGATGCGTGAGGTCGAGCAGTCGATCCTCTCCCGCGCCCCCGAGCACGACCTCGAGCCCTCCCTCGACCGCATCAGTGCCGTCATGGAGCTGCTCGGCGACCCCCAGCGCACGTTCCCCGTCGTGCACGTCACCGGCACGAACGGCAAGACGAGCACCGCCCGCATCGTCGAGGGGCTGCTGCGCGAGATGGGCCTGAAGACCGGCCGCTTCACCTCGCCCCACCTGCACTCGATGCTCGAGCGCATCGCCGTCGGAGGGCGGCCGATCGAGCCGGAGCGCTTCCTGCGCGCCTACGACGACGTCATCCCCTTCGTCGAGATCGTCGACGCCCGCTCGATCGTCGAGGGCGGCCCCGCGATGACCTACTTCGAGGTGCTCGTGGCCGTGGCGTATGCCGCCTTCGCCGACCTCCCCGTCGACGTCGCGGTCGTCGAGGTCGGGATGGGCGGGTCGTGGGACGCCACCAACGTCGTCGACGCCACCGTCTCGGTCGTGACTCCGATCGCGCTCGACCACCGCCACTTCCTCGGCGACACGATCACCGAGATCGCCACCGAGAAGGCGGGGATCGTCAAGGAGGACGCGATCACGGTCGTCGGGCTCCAGCCCGAGGAGGATGCCGTCGAGGTGCTCGTCGACCGCGCCAACGACGTCGGCGCCCGGATCCTGTTCGAGGGCACCGACTTCGGCGTCACCGAGCGCGATGTGGCGGTCGGTGGCCAGCAGATCTCGTTGCGCGGCATCGCGGGCGAGTACCCCGACCTGTTCCTCCCGCTGCACGGCGGCCACCAGGCGCAGAACGCCGCGGTGGCGGTCGCGGCGGTCGAGGCGTTCGTCGGGGGAGGGGACCAGCCGCTCGACATCGACGTGCTGCGGGCCGGGCTCGCCACGGTCGACTCGCCCGGTCGGCTCGAGATCGTGCGGCGCAGCCCCACCGTGCTCGTCGACGCCGCTCACAACCCCGCCGGCGCACGGGCGCTCAGCCAGGCGATCCTCGAGTCGTTCACCTTCGCGCGCCTCATCGGGGTCATCGCGGTCATGAAGGACAAGGACGCCACCGAGATCCTCGAGGAGCTCGAGCCCGTGCTCGACGAGGTCGTGGTCACCCGCACGACGTCACCGCGCGCCATGTCGCCGCGTCGGCTCGGCGAGATCGCCACCGAGATCTTCGGCGAGGACCGCGTCACCGTCGTGGACGACCTGCCCGACGCCCTCGACCGCGCGGCCGGCCTGGCCGACGCGGACGGCGGGGTCAGCGGGGGCGTGCTCGCCACCGGCTCGGTCGTCACCGCGGCCGAGGTGCGGATGCTGCTCGGCACCACCGGCGTCTGACCGGCCGACCGGCGCCGTCAGGCGTTCGGATCGGCCCGGGCGCCGCTGTGGCGGGCGAGCCGGGCCAGCTCGACCCGGTTGGCCGCCCCGGTCTTGCGCAGCAGGTGCGAGATGTGTGAGCTCACCGTCTTCTCGCTGACGAACAGGGCGCGGGCGATCTCGCCGTACGTCCGTCCCGCGACGACGTGGTCCAGGACCTCCCGCTCCCGGACCGTGAGGCCGTGGAGTCGCTCCTCGCCCGGAGCCGGCTCCGCCGTCGCGCGCACCTCGTCGAGGGGGATGCGCGCCGACCGCGCCAGGTCGACGACCTCGCGCAGGACGGGCTCGGCCCGGAGGTCCACGGCCAGGGAGTGGGCCCGCCGCAGCAGGGCTGCCGCCTCCTCCCGCGGTCGTCCGCCACCGACGAGGGCCGCCTCGCCCGCGCGGTACGTCGCGTACTTGGCGTCCCACCGGCAGGCGCCGTCGAGCAGCTCGGCGGCTCGTCGCCACAGGTCGGCCAGGGCCCGGGCGGCCAGGGGGCAGAGCCACTCGCACAGGGTCGGCGGGACCCCCGGCGCCAGCGCTCCCGTCATGGCGGCCTCGTGGGCGCCGGCCGGGTCACCCGCCCCGAGGCGAGCCATCGCCCGGACGGCGTCGAACTGGAAGGCGAGGAAGTCGGTGGTGTCGGCGAACAGCTCCTCCGCCCGGGCGAGGTGGGCCTCGGCCTCCCGCTGCCGTCCCTGGTGGGTCGCGAGCCGGGCAGCCGTGAGACGCGCCA
>DATITJ010000433.1:0-5193 GCA_035467935.1 Ornithinibacter sp. | reverse complement strand
TGGGCCTTGACCTGCTCCATCTGGCCACGGAGGGTGTTGACCTGCTGACGCAGCTCCCCCCGGGTCGTGCTGACGATCTCGGCGCTCTTCTGGACCACGCCTTCGCCGGCCCGGTACGAGTCACCCATGTGTTGTCCATCCGTCGTGCGACTGCGCGTCGCGCTGATCTGGTGTCCCCTGACCGGTGGCCCCTCTCCCGACCCCGGCCCGGCCCTCCCGTGGTCTCGCTGTGCCGACCCGAGGGTGCCACCTGCCGACGTCCAATGGGGAGCACTCCCCGCCAGCTCGCCGACGGGTCGGCGTCTATGCTCTGACGGGCCGTCGGGCCAGGAGTCGGGGGAGGTCCTCGCGACCGTCGAGGGGAGACGTCACAGGTGAGCCAGGTCAGCACAGCCGCGTCGTTGGTGCGCGTGTCGGTGTCCTCGGGCACCCGTCGCGCGGATCTCGGTGTGCCGGGAGGCATCCCGGTCGTCGAGCTCGTGCCCGAGCTCGCCCGTGAGCTCGGGGTCCTCGACGCCGGCAGCGCCTCCCGCGGCTTCCGCCTGGTGGGTGGCGGGGGTGCCGTCGTCGACCCCGACCGGAGCCTCGCTGCGCAGGGCATCACCGACGGCGCCGTGCTGTCGCTCGAGACCGTGGACGTCACGACCGACAAGGTCTACGACGACGTCGTCGAGGCGGTCGCCGACGTCGTCGAGACCCAGTTCGCCCCGTGGACCGCACGGCACAGCGCGAACACGGCGATCGGCGCAGCCACCGTCTTCCTCCTCTGCGCCGCCTACGCCCTGTTCACCGCGCGCGACTCGGGCCTGCTCGTCACCGCCGTCGCCGGCGCCATCGCGCTGCTCCTCGTCGGCACCGCCGCCGTGCTGCACGTCCGCACGCAGTCGGCCGGCGCCGTGGCCCTGGCCTCGACCGCCCTGGTGCACGGCGCGGTCGCCGGGTTCGCCGTCGACCCCACGGCCCCGCTGTGGGGCGAGGGGCTGCTGTATGCCGGTGCGGCGGTCGCCGTCGTCGGCCTCCTCGGTGCCGCGGTCGTCGGGCGGCACCGCCTGGTGCTGTCCGCCGGGGCGGTCGTCGGGGCCGCCATGGTCGTGCTCGGCGCGGTGAGCGGCCTCCTCGGTGTGTCGATGACCACCGCGTCGGCCGTCGTCTTCGTCGTGGCCGTCGTGCTCGGCAACGTCCTGCCGTGGGTGGGCATCTCGTCGAGCCGCCTGTCGGCGTACGCCCCGCGCACCGACGCCGAGGTCGGCGCCGACGCCCCGGAGGTCGACCGCGGCCAGGTCCGGGCCCAGGTCTCACGGGGCCACGACGTCATGGTGGCCGTCGCGCTCGCGTCGGGTGGCGTGGCCCTCCTCACCACCCCACAGCTCGTCGCCGCGGGCCTGGCCGGGACCCTGCTGGTCGTCGCGGGTCACGTCGCCACGCTGCTGCGCACCCGCCACAGCCGCACCCGCACCTCGGTGCTGCTCGCCATGGCCAGCGGCATCCTCGGCCTCGCGCTGGCTGCTGTGGCCGCCGCGCAGCTCCATCCCACCTGGCGCCCCGCGCTGGCGGTCGTCCTCGGCGCCGGGGCGGCGCTCGTCGTCGCGCTGGCCGTGCTCGCCCCCCGCACCAGGGTCGGCCTGGGCCGCGTCGCCGACGCGCTCGACGGCGTCGTGCTGGTCGCGCTCCTGCCGCTCGCCGCCGCCGCCGTCGGGGTGCTCTGACCCGATGGCGACCAAGAAGGACCTCGTCGAGGCCCAGTCGTTCAGCCGGCGCCGGCTGACCACGGCATTCGTCAGCGGCGCCCCGGGTGGCCGCGAGGTCGAACCCCACCGTCCGCTGCGCGCGGTCGTGGGTGGGTTCGCCCTCACCGCGGTGCTCGTGCTCGGCAGCATGGCCTTCGGCTGGCTGCGTTCCTCGCTGCCCTCGGACTGGGAGAACAACCGCTTCATCATCGCCGAGGACAGCGGCGCCCGGTACGTCTCGATCCAGAGCGTGCTGCACCCCGTCGTCAACACGACGAGCGCTCGCCTGCTCATCCCGGCCGACCAGTTCCGCGTGCTGGCCGTCCCCGACGACGAGCTCGCGTCGATCGACCGCGGTCCCACGCTCGGCATCCTCGGCGCGCCCGACTCGCTCACCCCACCGGAACGCCTCGTCAACACCGGGTGGGTGTCGTGCCTGGGCGCCGGCGAGGAGGTCTCGACGGCGATCGGCTCGGGCGGCCTGGCCGCTCCGGTCGACGGTGGAGCGGTCGTCGTGCGCAGCGGCGCGCGCACCTTCGTCGTGGCGCAGGGCGCGCGCCACCCCGTGGCCGAGCGCGACATCTCGGCCGTCAGCGTCGCGCTGCGCCTCGACGGCCGCCCGGCCGTCGTGGCCCCCGCGCCCTGGCTCAACCTCTTCCCCGAGGGGCCGGCCCTGGCCCCGCTGACGATCGACGCCCTGGGCGCCGCCCGCCCCGGGCTCCCCGCGGGTGCCACGGTCGGCTCGGTGCTCAGCCTCGACGGGGGTCGCCGCTACCTCGTGCTGCCCGACGGCGACCTCGAACCGATGACCGACGTGGCCAACGAGATGTACCGCCTCGGGTCGGGCGCGTCCGGCCGTGAGGTCCCCGTCCAGGCGGCCCAGATCGCCCAGCTCGAGGTGCAACCGCAGCGGTTCGCGCCGCCCGGCTGGCCGAGCGAGCTGCCCACCCCGCTCGCCGAGGCGCCGTGCGCCACGCTCACCGCGGCCGCCGGCGCGCAGCCCGAGGTGTCGCTCGGCGAGGCCGCGAGCCCCGTCACGGACGGGGAACGCGGCCGCACCGTCGTCGGCACCGGGAAGGGCGCCCTCGTGCGGGCGGTGTCGGGACAGGTGCTCGGCAAGGGCCCGGTGCTCGCCATCGACCAGACCGCCACGGCCCACGCCCTCGAGGCGGCCGACGCCGACCTCCTCGCACGCCTCGGCTACACCGCCGACGACGTCGCCCCCGTGCCGCAGGCGTGGACCGAGCTGCTGCGCTCCGGCCCCTCGCTCGGGGTGGAGGCCGCGCGCACCGTGGTGTCCGGCCAGTCATGAGTCGTGCCCGGTCCGGTGCCGTCCTCCTCGTCGCGGCCGGCGTGCTCGCTGCCGGTGCGGTGCCGGCCGGCGCCGCGCCGGTCACCGCGTCGGCCCCGGCGGTCGTGCGCGCCGCCACCGCTCTCGACGCCGCCGCCGCGGCCTGCGAGGAGGGTCGCACCGGTTACGTCGAGGACACCCCGGCGGCGCTCGTGCGGCTCGGTGCCCGCAAGGCCTGGACCATGGCGACGGGCCGTGGCGTCGTCGTCGCGGTCGTCGACTCCGGCGTCGCCGACGCCAACGCGCACTTCCCCGACGGGGTGCTCCTGCCGGGCCGCTCGTTCGCCGGCGGCTCACCGCGCGAGGACGAGCGCGCCCACGGCACCGCGGTCGCCGGCATCATCGCCGCCCGCTCGCTCGGCGACCGGTCGGGTGTCGAGGGCCTGGCCCCGCAGTCCCGCATCCTGCCCGTCAAGGTCGTGCCCGACGACCTGCGCGAGGAGGACGGCGAGGTCGACGTCGCGGCCCTCGCGGACGGCATCCGGTATGCGGCTGGGCAGGGTGCCGACGTCGTCAACGTCTCGCTGAGCACCGGTCGTGACGACCCCCGGCTGCGCTCCGCCGTGCGGTTCGCCACCGACCGGGGGTCGCTCGTCGTGGCGTCGGCGGGCAACCGGCGCACCGCCGAGGACGCGCCCGACGGACCGCGCTACCCCGCGGCCTACCCGGAGGTCGTGGCGGTGGCCGCGACCGACGCGAACGACCAGGTCACGCAGGACTCCGTGCACGGTGCCCACGTCGACCTCGCGGCGCCGGGCCGTGACGTGCTCACGACGTGGGGGCCGTGGGGTGACTGCTACCTCAGCCAGGACGGCGAGTCGACGAGCTACGCCACCGCCTACGTCAGCGCCGCCGCCGCGCTGGTCGTGCAGCGCTTCCCGAGGTCCGGCCCCGCCGCGTGGAAGCACCGGCTCGAGGCGACCGCCGCCCGCGACCGCCGCGACGCGCGCGACGACGCCGCCGGGTGGGGCGTCGTGCAGCCGGTCGAGGCGCTGACATCGGTGCTCGACGACCGGGTCGCCGGCCCCGTGGCACCGGGCGCGACCCCTCGCCCCACCGAGACCCCCGGCACGACGAGGGTCGCCCTGGCGGCGGAGAGCGACCCGCTCGCCCCGGACCGGAGGCAGGTGCTGTGGGCCGGGATCGCCGTCGGCAGTGCCGTGCTCGTCCTCGCGCTGGTGCGGCTGCTGCGAGGGCGTCCGACACCCTGAGCCCGGGTGAGCGGCGGCCCGCCCGTCTGGGAGGATGTCCACCATGACCGAGCACCTCTCCCCATCTCACGCTGCCTCCGTCCCGGACCGGCCCTCGCTCGACGGCCTCGAGGACAAGTGGGGCGCGGTGTGGCAGGAGCAGGGCACGTACGCCTTCGACCGCGAGGCCGCGCTGGCCGGCCCCCGCTCGGCGGTGTTCTCGATCGACACGCCGCCGCCCACGGCATCCGGCTCGCTGCACATGGGCCACGTCTTCAGCTACACCCACACCGACTGCGTGGCGCGCTACAAGCGGATGGCCGGGTTCAACGTCTTCTACCCGATCGGCTGGGACGACAACGGCCTGCCCACCGAGAAGCGCGTGCAGAACTACTACGGCGTGCGCGGCGACGCGACGCTGCACCACGACCCCGACTTCGAACCGCCGTTCCGCGGTGACGCCCGGAGCACCAAGGGCGCCGACGAGACCCCGATCTCCCGGCAGAACTTCATCGAGCTGTGCGACGAGCTGACCGTCAAGGACGAGGAGGCCTTCGAGTCCCTCTTCCGGCGCATCGGCCACAGCTACGACTGGTCGATCACCTACCGCACGATCGACGACCACTCGCGGGCGACGGCCCAGCAGGCGTTCCTGCGCAACCTCGCCCGTGGCGAGGCCTACCAGGCCGAGGCGCCCGGCCTGTGGGACGTCACGTTCCAGACCGCCGTCGCCCAGGCCGAGCTCGAGGCGCGCGACTACCCCGGGCACTACCACCGGGTCGCCTTCCACGGCGCGACCGGGCCCATCCACGTCGAGACGACCCGCCCCGAGCTCGTCCCGAGCTGCGTGGCGCTCATCGCCCACCCCGACGACGAGCGCTACCAGCCGCTGTTCGGCACGACGGTGCGGACGCCGCTGTTCGGC
>DATITJ010000432.1:0-4962 GCA_035467935.1 Ornithinibacter sp. | reverse complement strand
CGCCCACCCCCGTGCGGGTGGTCCTCGTCGACGACCACCGGATGTTCCGCACCGGGGTGCGCGCCGAGCTCACCGACGCGATGACGGCCGGCGGCGTGCCCGCCTGTGACTTCGTCGGGGAGGCGCCGGACGTCGACACGGCGGTATCGGTGATCCGTGCCGAGCGCCCCGAGGTCGTGCTCCTCGACGTGCACCTGCCCGGAGGCTCCGGCAACGGCGGTGTCGACGTGATCCGCGGCTGCATGGGGGTCGACACGGCATCCGGAGCGCCGGTGCGGTTCCTCGCCCTGTCGGTGTCCGACGCGGCCGAGGACGTGATCGCCGTGATCCGGGCCGGCGCCCGCGGCTACGTCACCAAGACGATCGGGGCGCGCGACCTGCTCGTCGCGATCCGGCGGGTCGCCGACGGGGACGCGGTGTTCTCGCCGCGGCTCGCGGGGTTCGTCCTCGACGCGTTCGGGGCGGCCGCCGGCGAGATCGCCGAGGTCGACGAGGAGCTCGACCGACTCTCGGCCCGCGAGCGCGAGGTCATGCGGCTCATCGCCCGGGGCTACCAGTACAAGGAGGTCGCCAAGGAGCTGTTCATCTCGGTCAAGACGGTCGAGACGCACGTGTCCTCGGTGCTGCGCAAGCTCCAGCTCTCCTCCCGGCACGAGCTCACCGCCTGGGCCATGGGCCACCGCCTCCTGTGACCCGGGGTGGCGCGGGGACGCCCCCGGCCGGCCCCTAGGGTGTGGCCATGGAGTTCCTCGAGCACCTTCTCGTCCTCGCCCACCTCCTCGGCATGGCCGCGATCATCGGCAGCGCGGTGTTCGTCGCGCGCGGGGTCGCGACACCGGCCCTGGTGTGGGGCGCACGGGCCCAGCTCCTCACCGGGCTCCTGCTCGTCGGGCTCGCCGAGGCCGGCGACGACCCGGTCGACCACGCCAAGGTCGGCGTCAAGCTCGTCGTCGCCGTCGCCGTCGCGGCCTGCGCGGAGATCGCGGCCGCCAAGGAGCGCAAGGGCCAGGGTGCCCGCCCCCAGCTCGTCAACGGCGCCGGGGCGCTCGCCGTCCTCAACACCGCCATCGCCGTCCTCTGGTGACGCGCGCGGGATCCGGCCGTAGTGCTCCACACCGGTACCTTCACCATCGCCACCGAACCGAGGTGGTGCCGAGGTGAGGGTGCCCGCACGGGGCGGGAAGGTCGGGGCGGTCAGGGGAGGAGGATCAGCTTGCCCCGGGTGCGTCGGCCCTCGAGGTCGGCGTATGCCGTGGCCGCGTCGGTGAGCGGGTAGCGCCCGCCGATCGCGACGGTGAGCGACCCGTCGGCCACCGCGCCGAGCACCTCACGGGCGCGCCACTCGAGCTCGTCACGGGTGGTGATGTGGTCGAGCAGCTTGGGTCGCGTGACGAACAGCGAGCCGCCGGCGTTGAGGCGCTGGAGGTCGACCGGCGGCACCTGGCCGCTCGCGCCCCCGAACAGGGCGAGCGTCCCGCGCCGCCGCAGCGACGCCAGTGAGGCGTCGAAGGTGTCCTTGCCGACGCCGTCGTAGGCCACGTCGACCCCGCGCCCGCCGGTCCGCGCCCGCACCTCGGCCGCGAGGTCGTCCACCGCGCGGTAGTCGATGACGTGCTCGGCCCCGAGGTCCCGGGCGGTGGCGCACTTCTCCGGTCCCCCGGCCGTCGCCACGACCGACCCACCCCGTGCGTGCACCATCTGCACGAGCAGCTGACCCACCCCACCGGCCGCGGCGTGCACCAGCGCCACGTCACCGGGCGCGACGGCATACGTGCTCGTCGTCAGGTAGTGCGCGGTGAGGCCCTGGAGCATCACGGCCGCGGCGGTCTCGAGGTCGACCGTGTCGGGCACCGGAACCAGGTCGGTCGCCGGGACCGCGGCATACCGGGCGGCGCTGGCCATGGTCTGCGGCCACGCGACCCGCTCGCCCACCGTGACCCCGGTGACGTCGGGCCCGACGGCCACGACGGTGCCGGCCCCCTCGTTGCCCGAGACGAACGGCGTCGGCACGGGGTAGACGCCCTCGCGCTGGTAGACGTCGATGAAGTTGACCCCGGCCGCGGCGACCTCGACGAGCACGGTGCCGGCACCGGGCGAGGGTACGGTGCGCTCCTCGACGGCCAGGACCTCACGGCCTCCGTGGCGGGTGACGACGAGGGCGGGGCCGGTGTGCTCGATGGCGTCGCTCATGCCCGCCAGCGTATGACGGCCCGGTGGGTCCACGGTGGTCAGCGAGGCGGTGCACCACCGGCTCACGGTCGGCGCAGGGACAGGATCACGTCGTCGAGCATCTGCGGCGTGAGGCGTCCGGTGAACGTGTTGTGGGGGCTCACGTGGTAGCAGCCGACGAGCCGGATGCCGCGTCCCTGCGCGGTGGTGAGCGTCGCCTCGGCAGCGTGCCCGAACCTCGGCCTCGGCCGCGGCACGGCCCACCCGGCGGCGCTCGCCGCGGCCAGCGCCCCGTCCCAGCCGATGGCGCCCAGGCACAGGATCGCCCGCAGCCGCGGCGCCGCGAGCTCGAGGTCACGGGCCAGCCACGCGCGGCAGGTCTCCTTCTCGGCGGGGGTGGGCTTGTTCTCCGGCGGAGCGCACCGCACGGCCGCGACGATGCGGATGCCGGTCAGCGCCTGCCCGTCGCCCGAGGCGACCGACGTCGGGAGCGCCGCGAACCCGGTGCGGTGCAGCGCGGCATACAGGACGTCGCCCGACGAGTCGCCGGTGAACATCCGACCCGTGCGGTTCGTGCCGTTCGCGGCAGGCGCGAGGCCGACGATGAGGACGTCGGCGTCCGGGTCGCCGAACGACGGGCCCGGCCGGCCCCAGTAGGGCTGGTCGGCGAAGGACGCGCGACGGCCGGACCGTGCGACCTCCTCGCGCCACCGCACGAGCCGGGGGCAGGCCCGGCACACCGAGACCCGCGCCTGGAGCTCGGGGATGCCGTCCGCGGCCGCGGCGAGCCGTCGCACGGCGGCGGGCGTGCCGGCGACGGGGGTGGCGGCGGTCGCGGGGTCACCCGGCCAGCCGGTGCCCGCGGGCACGGGGGAGGGGAACACCTCACCGGTGACCGGGTGGGGGTCGAGCCGTTCCATGTCGCCCACGCTAGGGGAGGATGCCGTCATGGCACGGGTGACGGTCGTCGGTGGTGGGGTCGTGGGTCTGACCTCGGCGCTGGAGCTCGCCCGCGCCGGGCACGTGGTGCGCTGCGTGCGTGACACCCCGGTCTCCGACACCGTCTCGGCCGTCGCGGGTGGGCTGTGGTTCCCGTACCACGTCGACCCCCGCGATCGGGTGCTCGGCTGGGGGAGCGTGACCCGGGCGCGCCTCACCGAGCTGGCGGGCGACCCGACGTCCGGGGTCGCCCTGCGCGAGGGCGTCGTCGTCGAGCGGGGCACGCCCGACCGGTGGTGGACCGAGGGGCTGCCGTCGTGGCGCGAGGCCGCGGCGCACGAGCTGCCGGCGGGGGCCACCGGCGGGGTGGTGGCGACCGTGCCGCTCGTGACGATGCCGGTGTTCCTGCCGTGGCTCGAGACCCGCTGTCTCGAGGCCGGGGTCGAGCTCGTGCAGGGACACGTCGCCTCCCTCGACGACGTGGCCGCGGACGTCGTCGTCGTGGCGGCGGGCCTGCGGTCGGGGTCGCTGGTCGGCGACGACAGCGTGATGCCGTCACGGGGGCAGGTGGCGCTGCTCGAGAACCCCGGCCTGTCCCGCTGGGTCGTCGACGACGACCACCCCGACGGCATGGTCTACGCGCTGCCGCACCCCGGCTGGGTCGTCTGCGGGGGCACCGACGTCGGTGGCACCTGGGACACCGAGCCGGACCCGCAGGTGCACGACGCGATCCTCGCCCGGGTGCGGTCGGTCGTGCCCGAGCTCGCCGGTGCCCGGGTGCTGGGCTCCCGGGTGGGGCTGCGGCCGGTGGCGCCCTCGGTGCGGCTGGCACGGCATCCGCTCGGTGGTCGCGAGGTCGTGACCAGCTACGGCCACGGGGGTGCGGGGGTCACCCTGTCCTGGGGCTGCGCGGCCGAGGTCGTCCGTCTCGTGGGCGAGGCGGTGGACGGCTGACGCGCGTCGTCCTGACCGGCCGCACTCCTCGCGGCGTGCGTGCCCGGGAGCGGGGACCGGACGTCAGGCGTCGGATGCCGGGCGCGAGCGACCGGCCTTCGTCTCGCCGCGCCGCTTCTTCGCCGACAGCCGCCGTTCCTTCGAGCCGCGCGTCGGCCGGGTGGCCCGGCGTGGTGCCGGCGGCGGGGCCATCGCCTCCCGCAGCAGCTCGGCCATCCGGTCGCGAGCCGCGACCCGGTTGCGCCGCTGCTGCCGGTGCTCGGACGCCGCCACGACGAGCAGCCGGCCGCCGACGAGCCGGGGGTCGAGCGCGCGCAGCACCCGCCGCCGCTGCGTGTCGGTGAACCCACCGAACGCCACGACGTCGAGCTCGAGCTCGACCCGGCTGTCGGCGGTGTTCACGCCCTGACCGCCCGGCCCGGACGACCGGGAGAACCGCTCGACGAGCTCCCCGGCAGGAACGGTGATCCCCTGCGGCACGCCGGGGCCCGGCGGCACGACGAGGTCCATCAGGGCTTCCCCGTGTCGTCCTCGGGCTCGGGTGGGGCCTCGGCCCCCTCCGCGTCGTCGCGGTCGGCCCACTCCAGGAGGGGGGCGATGTCGAACACGGCGTCGTCGATCCCCGCGTGGAGGTCACCGAGCGCGGCATACCGCTGCGGCACCGTGGCGATGGTGAGCTCGCGCGGCTCGACGTCGACGACCTCGTCCCACCCGATCGGCGTCGACACCGTGCCGAGGTCGTTGCCGCGCACCGAGTAGGCCGCCGCGATGGTGTGGTCCCGGGCGTTCTGGTTGTAGTCGACGAACACGGCCTCGGGGTCGCGGTCCTTGCGCCACCAGGTCGTCGTGACGTCGTCGGGGATGCGGCGCTCGACCTCGCGCGCGAAGGCGAGGGCGGCC
>DATITJ010000431.1:0-6003 GCA_035467935.1 Ornithinibacter sp. | reverse complement strand
ACAGCTGGACCCGCGGCGAGCACACGGGTGAGACCCTGCGCGGCACCACGGCGACCTTCCCGACGTACCGCAAGGGCACCGGACCCGGCGTCATCGTCATCCACGAGATCCCCGGTCTCACGCCCGAGGTCATCGGCTTCGCCGAGGAGGTCGTCGCGGCGGGCTTCACGGTCGTGATGCCGCACCTCTTCGGCACGCCGGAGCGTCCCTTCAGTGCCGGCGCGCTGGTGTCGGCCGTGCGCCAGGTGTGCGTCAGCAAGGAGTTCACCAAGCTGGCCAAGCGCGAGACCTCCCCCGTCGCGGGGTGGCTGCGCAGCCTGGCGCGCGAGCTGCACGCCGAGCTCGGCGGTCCCGGCGTCGGCGCCCTCGGGATGTGCTTCACCGGCGGCTTCGCCCTCGCCATGATGGTCGACGACGCGGTCGCCGCCCCGGTGCTGTGCCAACCGTCGACGCCGATGCCGGTCGGCAAGGCGCGTGCCGCCGACCTCAACCTCTCCCCCGCCGACCTCTCGACGGTCAAGCAGCGGGCGGCCGGCGGCTGCCAGGTGCTGGGGCTGCAGTACTCCGACGACGCCGCGACCGGCACCCGCTTCAACACCCTCACCCGCGAGATCGGGGGCGCGTTCATCCGCGTCGAGTTCGAGGGCAAGGGGCACTCGACGGTCACGATGCACCGGCAGCAGGCGGGCGTGGACCGGGTCCTGGCGTTCTTCGAGGAGAAGCTGACGGCGTGAGGGAACCTTCCCGGCACGGTGGGTTGTCTGATGGGCATGAGTGAGCCACGGCCTCGGGACGAGGACTTCGCGTCCTACATGCGAGCGCGCTGGGGCGACCTGGTGCGGACGTTGGTCTCGATGGGGTGCGAGCCCCACGAGGCCGAGGACGTCGCCCAGAGCGCCCTGGCCCGCTGCTACCGCTCGTGGCACAAGGTGCAGGCGGCCGACGACGTCGACGCCTACGTCTACCGCACGGTCCTCAACTGCTGGGCCACGAGCCGCAGGCGGCGCTGGTGGGGTGAGCGGCCGACCGAGCGACTTCCTGAGGGGATCACCACCGGCATGGCCGAGGCGGTGGCCACGAGCTCGAGCCTCACCCAGGCGCTGACCCGGCTGTCCCACGACCACCGCGAGGTGCTCGTGCTGCGCTTCGGCGCCGACCTGACCGAGGCCCAGACGGCTCAGGTGCTCGGGGTCCCCCTGGGCACCGTGAAGAGCCGCGTGGCCCGTGCCCTGGCCGCCATCGACACCCGCGACCTGAGCGAGGAGACCGCATGAACGAGCAGCAGATCACCGCCCTCCTCCGCGAGGAGTGGGACACGACCCAGGTCGGTCCCGCGCCGGTCGACGCCGTCATGGTGTCGCCCACCGGTCCCTCGCGGCCGCGGCTGCTCGCCGGTGCCGGCGTGGGGCTCGCCGCCGCGGTCACGCTCGCCGCCGTCCTGGTCGCCGGAGGCGACGACCCGCGCACGGTGGAGCCGGCCGGACCAGACCTGGCGCGGCAGACCAACCCCCTCGACATCGCCTGGTACGACGGGGACGTCCTGCACCTCAGGGCCGTCGGCGTGCCGATGGACCTCGTGCTCGACGTCGCCCCGGTCGCGGACGGCCGCACCTACGGTGCCGTGATCAGCAGGCTGGTCGACGACGTCGTCGAGGTCGTCCACGTCGACGCGTCCGGCGAGCAGACCGTCATCGGCACCATCGGTGAGGACGCCGACGTCGTCGGCTCCTCGCAGGAGACGGTCGTCGCGTGGGCCGCGGGCTCCGGCAGGGACCGCGAGGTCGTCGCCTACGACACCGCGACGGCTCGGGAGCTGGGACGCACGCCGCTGCCGGCCGACAGCCCCGGGGCGACGCCGGTGGCGGTCGACGACGGTGCGGTGTTCCTCGCCGACCCACGAGGCACCCAGGTGTGGGTGCCGGGCGAGGGCGCACCCTCGCCGTACGACGCCGGCGAGGGGCTGCTGCTCGACGTGGCCGCCGGACTGCACCTGGTCGCGGCCCCCGACCTCCGCACGGTCAGCTTCGGACCCGTCGGGGCCGGGCGCTCCCTCCCCGGGGCGGGCGGACCGACCGGGCTCTCCGACGACGGCTCCTACGTCCTCCCGGGCTCCGGGCTCGGGGTCGGCACCGTGCGCGCCGCCGAGTTCCCGGTGCACCGGACCGGCGACGGGGAGATCGTCTCCCTCGACCTGGACCCCGAGACGCCGGTCCTCGACGCGGCGCTCGGCACCGACTCGGTGACCTACGTCGTCGGCCGCGACTTCGTGGTCCCCGAGGGACTCGACGACCCTGCCGGCTACCAGGTCTTCGAGCTGCTCACGTGCGACCTCGCCTCCGGGGCGTGCGACACGGCCGTCGCCGACGTGGGGTCCGATCCCTCTCCCCGCTCGCCGGTCGTCCTCGCCCGCTGACGCAGGACCTCACAGCGGGGATCAGCGGCGGGGCTTCGTCCGGCTCGTCGGTGGGGCGGTCCAGGGGTCGTCGGGCCAGGCGTGCTTGGGGTAGCGCCCGCGCAGCTCGGCGCGGACCTGGGGGTAGCCGGTCGCCCAGAACGACTCCAGGTCGGCCGTCACCGCGACCGGACGCCGCGCGGGTGAGAGCAGGTGGAGCAGCAGGGGCACCCTCCCCCCGGCCAGAGCGGGCGCCTCCCGCCAGCCGAAGGCCTCCTGGATGCGGACGGCGAGCACGGGCTGGTCGCCCTCGTAGTCGACCCGCACCGACGACCCGCTCGGCACGGCCACGCGCTCGGGCGCCAGCTCGTCGAGACGGCCGGCCTCGGGCCAGGGCAGCAGCCGGCGCAGCGCCGAGGTCACGTCGATGCGGCCCAGGTCGCGGGTGCCGCGCACCCGGGCGAGGTCGGGCCCCAGCCAGGTCTCGACCGCGTCGGTGAGGGCCGCGTCGGAGACGTCGGGCCAGGGCGGGCCGAGCGCGCGGTGCAGGAAGTCCAGGCGCCGGCGGAGCTCGAGCGCGGACGCCCGCCACGGGAGCACGTCGAGACCGTCGCGGCCCAGCCCTTCGCGCACGGCGGCGGCCACGAGGTGCGCCGGGGGGTCCGTGATCGCGACGGAGGAGAGCTCGATCGCGCCGAGCGACGTCGTACGACGCGCGACCACGCGGCCGTCGACCCAGCCGACCTGCTCGGCCTCCTGCCAGAGCGTCGCGGCCGCCTCCAGCGCCAGGTCCTCGTCGAGCGGTGCGGCCGCGCGGATGGTGGCGTCGCGGCGACCGGCACCCCGTTCGGCGTCGGCGACGGCCAACCAGGCCGTGCCGGCCAGGGGCGACTCCCCCGCGCGGAAGGCGGCGCCGGTGCCGCCGGTCATGAGGTACGCCGTGCCTCCGGGCCGCACCCGGGCGATGCGCTCGGGGTGGGCCAGGGCGACCACGAGGCCGACCGCGAGGTCGTCGCCGAGCCGGTCACGACCGGTGCCGCGCCGGCCCGCCGCCGGCAGCGCCGCCTCGAGCCGCTTGACCGCGGCTGACCAGGCCCCCGTGTCCGGACCGCCTCGTCGCACGGCGCGCAGCGCGGCGACCAGGTCGGCACCCGGGGCCCGCACGTCCTCGGACAGCAGCGCCACGACCTCCGCGGCCCGGCGCCCACCGACCAGGGCGGCACCGTCGAGCAGGGCTCGCGCCAGCCGCGGGTCGGCCGCGACACCGGCGATCGCCCGGCCCCGCTCGGTGACCGCGCCGTCGGCGCGCACGGCGTCCAGTCCCAGCAAGGTGGTGCGCGCCGCCGCCATGGCGGTGGCCGGCGGCGGGTCGAGCAGGGCGAGGTCCGCGCCGTCGCCGCTGCCCCAGCAGGCGAGGTCGAGCGCGAAGGCCGTCAGGTCGGCCGTCGTGATCTCGGGGGCGGGGTGGGCCGGCAGGTGGGCGTGCTCCGCCTCCGACCAGCACCGGTGGACGACGCCGGGCCCCTCGCGTCCGGCGCGACCGGCCCGCTGCTCGGCCGACGCGCGGCTGACCCGCACCGTGACGAGGCCGGCCAGGCCGCGGCGGTGGTCGGTGCGCGGCTCGCGCGACAGGCCCGCGTCGACGACGATCCGCACGCCGGGCACGGTGAGCGACGACTCGGCGACCGCGGTCGACACCACGACCCGCCGCCGCGGACCGGCCGTCAGCGCGGCGTCCTGCTCGCGCGTCGGGAGCCGCCCGTGCAGGGGTCGCACGTCGGCGTCGAGACCGGCCAGCCGTCGTACGACGCCGGCGACCTCGGCCACCCCGGGCAGGAAGACGAGCGCATCGCCGTCGTGCCCGGCCACGGCGCGGCGGGTGGTCGCCGCGACGTGGTCGAGGAAGGCCGGGGTGATGCCGCGGTCGTCGGACCGCTTCACCCCCGGTGGCAGCGGCGCCCAGACCTCGGCGACCGGGTGCAGCGCCCCGGGCACGTCGACGACGGGCACGGGGCCGTCGTCGAGGTCACCGAGCAGGGTGGCCGTCCGCTCGGCCTCGACCGTGGCCGACATGGCGACGAGGGGCAGGTCGTCGCGGAGGTGGCGGCGTACGTCGACGAGCAGCGCGAGGGTGAGGTCGGTGTCGAGCTGGCGCTCGTGGACCTCGTCGAGCACGACCGCACCCACGCCGCTCAACCCCGGGTCGCGCTGGAGGCGGCGCAGCAGGATGCCCGTCGTCACGAACTCGATGCGCGTGGCGCTGCTGGCCCGCTGGTCACCGCGCACGGCGTAGCCGACCGTCTCCCCCAGCGGCTCCCCCAGCAGGTACGCGAGGCGCCGGGCCGCCGCACGCACCGCGATCCGGCGCGGCTGGGTCACCACGACGCGCCCGCCGACCAGGGCCGCCAGCGCCGGCGGCACCATCGTGGTCTTGCCGGTGCCCGGCGGCGCCATGACGACCGCGGCTCCCCGGCTCGCGACGGCCCCCCGCAGCGCACCCAGACCCGCGACGACCGGCAGGTCGGGCGGGTCGGCGAGCAACCGCGCGATCTTGTCCTGGGCCACGGCGTCAGCGTCGCACGCGGGTCGTGTGCCGCTCGCAGCGCCATGACGCGTCCTGGGGCACACGACCCGACGACCGGGCCGGAGCCCTCACGCCGAGAGGATCAGGCCACTGGTCGGGACACCGGTGCCGGCGGTGACGAGCACGTGGGCGGCGTCGGGGACCGGGTTGACCGAGGCCCCGCGGACCTGACGGACGCCCTCCGCGATCCCGTTCATGCCGTGGATGTAGGCCTCGCCGAGCTGGCCGCCGTGGGTGTTGAGCGGCAACCGACCGCCGAGCTCGATCGCCCCGTCGGCGACGAACCCGGGGGCCTCGCCGCGACCGCAGAAGCCGAGCTCCTCGAGCTGCATGAGCACGTAGGGCGTGAAGTGGTCGTAGAGGATCGCCATCGGCATGTCGTCGGGCGTGAGCCCGGACTGGCGCCACAGCTCGCGGCCCACGACGCCCATCTCGGGGATCCCGATGTCGTCGCGGTAGTAGGACGTCATCACGAACTGGTCGCGCCCACTGCCCTGCGCCGCCGCCGCGACGTACGCCGGCTTCTGGGCCAGGTCGCGCGCCCGCTCCGCCGAGGTGACGACGAGCGCCACCGCGCCGTCGCTCTCCTGGCAGCAGTCGAGCAGGTGCAGCGGGTCGGCGATCATCCGCGAGGCCTGGTGGTCCTCGATCGTGATCGGCCTGCCGAAGAAGAACGCCTCCGGGTTGGTCGCGGCGTGCCGACGATCGGCCACCGCGACGGCACCGAAGTCGGCCGAGGTGGCGCCGTACTCGTGCATGTAGCGCCGCGCCTGCATCGCGACGGTGGCAGCGGGGGTGCCGAGGCCCATCGGGTAGGTCCAGGCGTTGTCGAGCCCGTTGGTGTTGACCTGCGTCGCGGCGGCGAGCGAGAACTGGCCGAAGCGGCTTTCGGAGCGCTCGTTGAAGCCGCGGTAGCAGACCACCACGTCGGCCACCCCGGTCGCGACCGCCATCGCCGCCTGCTGGACGGTCGCGCACGCCGCGCCGCCGCCGTAGCTGATCCGGCTGAAGAACCGCAGGTCCCCCA
>DATITJ010000430.1:0-8320 GCA_035467935.1 Ornithinibacter sp. | reverse complement strand
GGGCATGCGCGAGCGCGCCCGGGAGCTCGGGGGCACCCTCGAGGCCGGGCCCACTCCCGGGGGAGGGCGGGTGGTGGCCCGGCTGCCGCAGCCGACCAGGCCGTGACCCGGGGCCTCACCTCACCGGGCGGGCGGCTCCCTCGACGAGCTCCACCAGGGGGGAGTGGTCGACCTCGGCGCGGATCCGGGCCCCGAGCGCCTCTGCGGCACGGCCGAACCGCGGCTCGACGAGCAGGCGGCGCACGGCACCCGCGATGGCCCCGGGTGTCGCCGACGGGCGCAGCCTCAGGCCTGCTCCCCGTTCGGTGAGACGCACGGCGTTGTCCTTCTGGTCGCGGAACACCGGAAGGCAGAGCACCGGGGTCCCGGCGGCCAGGGCCTTGGTCATGGTGCCGTGTCCACCATGGGTCACGACGGCGGCGGCGCGCGGGAAGAGCTCCGCGTGTGAAGCGGCCCGGACCACGCGGACGTTGTCGGACGACGGCACCTGCGCGGGATCAACCGCCGGACCGGTGCACACCACCGCACGCACCGGCAGCGAGGCGAGCGCCGTCGCGATGCGACGCAGCATGGCGACCTGGCCGACGACGTGCGTGCTGGACAGGCCGACGACCACGAGCGGCGCCCCACCGTCGTCACCCCGGTCGGCCCCCGCCGCTGTCCCTGCCCAGGCCGGGTCGTCCAGGATCGGTCCCACGTAGTGCGCGTTCGCCGGGAGCTCCGCCGGGAAGTCGAAGGCCCTGGCCGTCGTGACGAGCACCGACGTGCACGCCCGCAGCTGGTCCCAGGGGTCCCCCAGGGGTGGGAGGCCGTGCTCGGCGCGGGCGCCGTTGAGGCCGGGCAGGCCCGACCGCCACGCCCACCTGACCGCGCCGTTGACGAGGTCGTCGCGCGCCCGGCCGGCCCGCCCCCGGGCGGGTCTGAGGCCCAGCCCGAACGGCGGCATCCCCGGTGCGGGCAGCACGTAGAACCCCGGGCACACGCCGACGGTCGGGATGCCGGCGGCCTCGGCCGCGACCATCGGGCCGAGGATGACGGCATCGACGAGCACGACGTCGGGACGTCTGCGGTCGATCTCCCGCGCGGTCTCACGAGCGAAGTCGGCTGCCGGGCCGGTGATCAGGCGATCGGAGAGACGCCTGAAGAGCGCCAGCGGGTTGTGGCGCACCTCCCAGTCCTTGAGCACGTCGTCCTCGACGGCGTCGGTGGCCCGGTGTGGTGCCTCACGCCATGGCACGAACTCCGCACCCGCGTGCCGCACGGCGTCGGCGATGGTCGGGTCACCGAGCACGGTCACGGTGTGGCCCCGGTCGATGACCCGGCGGGCGATGCCCAGGTCGATGGGGACGGTGCCTCCTCCGTCCCAGGTCGCGAAGAGGTAGTGCATGACGAGTCCTCCTGTCTCAGGACGGTGGTGCCCCGGCGCTCGCGAGGGCACCGGCGATGAGTCGGCCCATGGTCTCGGCGGTCGCGCGCCGCGACCGGCCGAGGTGCACCCGCAGCAGCCACCAGGTGCCGACGTCGGTCGCCGCGTACAGCGAGTCGAGCACCTGGCCACGCTGTCGGCGGTCCTCGGGCAGGCCGTCGCCGAACAGGGTCTCCAACCACCGGCGGTGCTCGACGCGCCCGTGCTCTCCCATCTCCCGGAGGGCGGTGGAGCGTTCGGATGCCGCGCGCAGCCGCACCGCGGCCCGGCCGTACTCCTCGTACTCCGCGGCCAGGAACGCGGCCGCGGTGGCCCCGTCGTCGGGCGCGGCCGATCGGCGCCGCTCGAGGAGGTCCACCCCGACGGCGACGGCGAGCGCGGCGAGCAGCCCGTCCTTGGAGCCGAAGTGGTTGCGGACGGTCTGGGTCGTCACCTCCGCCGCCCGCGCGACCCGAGGGAGGGTGAACTCGTCGAACGGCTCCGTGAAGAGGATCGTCCGCGCCGCGAGCAGGATGCCGCGTCGCGTCTCCTCGACCCCCCGAGCCCGGAGCCGTGAGTCGTACCGCCGCCGGCCGCCCTCCACCGGTCGACCGTAGCATTTGGATTTAGTGGGCGTAAAGGAAATGTCCGACCGCCGGCACCGGGCCGAGCCTCGGCACCACCGAGCGCTGGCCTGAGGGTCCGCGCTCGCGGTCACCTCCCACAGGCGACGCGCCACCGCCACTACGCTGCGTCGCATGCTCATCATCGCAATCATCCTGTTCGGCATGATCGTCGGCGCGGCCGCCCAGCTCATCCTGCGGCGCGGCGGCTCGGGCATCAACTGGCCGATGGCGTTCGGCGCCGGCATCGCGGGCTCGTTCGTCGGCGGACTGCTCATCAGCCTCCTCAACGGTGACGGCCTGGAGCTGCGCCCCAGCGGCATCATCGGCTCGATCGTCGGCGCGGTCATCGTCACCCTCGCGTGGGAGTGGTTCCAGGGGCGTCGGGGCACGACCTCCGCCTGACCGGCGCCCGCCCCACCCTCCTGTCGAAGGTGCGGCACGAGGCACCGGCCGCATGGCCCTGAACCGGTGCCACCGCACCTAGGTTGGGTCCCATGACCACCTCGGATGCCGGCTCGCCCACCGCGCCGGCCGAGGCACCGCCCGCCCCCCGGACGGTCCTCGTCACCGGCGCGACCGGCTACATCGGCGGCCGGCTGGTCCCGCGCCTGCTGCGCGACGGCCACACCGTGCGCGCCGCCGTCACCGACCCGGCCAAGGCGCGGAACCGGTGGTGGCGGGGCGACGTCGACCTGGTCACGATGAACGTCCTCGACCCGCCGACCGTCGCGGCGGCGGTCGAGGGCGTCGACGCCGTCTACTACCTGATCCACGGCCTGGGCGGCGTGGACTTCGCCGAGGTCGACCGCCGCTCCGCCACGACGATGGCCGAGGCGGCTGCGGCGGCCGGCACCGAGCGGATCGTCTACCTCAGCGGGCTCGTCCCCGACGGCCCCGAGGCCGACCTGTCGGAGCACATCACCTCGCGCCTGGAGGTCGAGCGCATCCTCACGGCGTCCGGCATCCGCACCCTCACCCTGCGCGCGGCGATCGTCACGGGCTCGGGGTCGACGAGCTTCGAGATCGTGCGGCAGATCAGCGAGCGGCTGCCGGTGCAGACGATCCCGCGGTGGATGGACAGCCGCGTGCAGCCCATCGCGGTGACCGACGTCGTCGAGGCGCTCGCCGGCGCGCTGGCGGTCGACACCGGGTCGCGGCACTACGACGTCGGGGGACCGGAGCGGATGCCGTACTCCAGCCTCCTCGACGCCTACGCCGAGGTCGCCGGCCTCAGCCGTCCGCAGGTCATCGTGCCCGGGCTGCCGACCGAGCTCGTGGGCTCCCTCGCCGGGGTCATCGCCGACGTGCCCGGCACCACCGTCGAGGCGCTCGTCGAGAGCCTGCACCACGACATGGTCTGCCACGAGGTCGACTGGACCTACGACCTGCTGCCCGAGGAGCACGAGCTGGTCGGGGTGAGGGAGTCCTTCCGCCGCGCGCTCGCCGAGCCCGACCTCACCGTGCCGCCCCGCGAGCGTGACCCGCTCGGACCCCTGCCGGGCGACCCGTCGTGGGCGGGGGGACAGGGCGGCGGACTGGCCTCGGCGATCGCCGGTGCTCGCGCGGTCGTCACCGGCCTCGCGGTCAAGCTCCTCCCCGGCGGCTGAGGCGAGCGGACCCGCGATGACCGCGGTGACGTGCACCGGCATACGGTGGAGGAATGGAATTCAGATACCTCGGCAACAGCGGACTCAAGATCTCCGAGATCACCTACGGCAACTGGCTCACCCACGGCTCCCAGGTCGAGAACGACATCGCGATGCAGTGCGTGCGCGCGGCGCTCGACGAGGGGATCAGCACCTTCGACACCGCCGACGTCTACGCCAACACCAAGGCCGAGACCGTGCTCGGCGAGGCGCTCGAGGGTGAGCGGCGCGAGAGCCTGGAGATCTTCACCAAGGTCTACTGGCCCACCGGACCGGGCGGCAAGAACGACACCGGCCTGTCCCGCAAGCACATCATGGAGTCGATCAACGGCTCGCTCACCCGCCTGAAGACCGACTACGTCGACCTCTACCAGGCGCACCGCTACGACACCGAGACACCGCTCGAGGAGACGATGCAGGCGTTCGCCGACGTCGTGCGCCAGGGCAAGGCCCTCTACATCGGCGTCAGCGAGTGGACCGCCGACCAGATCCGCGCCGGCCACGCCATCGCCGAGGACCTCGGCATCCAGCTCATCTCGAGCCAGCCGCAGTACTCCATGCTCTGGCGCGTGATCGAGGGCGAGGTCGTGCCCGCGAGCGAGGAGCTCGGCATCAGCCAGATCGTGTGGAGCCCGATCGCGCAGGGCGTGCTCAGCGGGAAGTACGTGCCCGGTCAGCAGCCGCCGGAGGGCTCGCGCGCCGCCGACGAGAAGGGCGGTGCCGACATGATCAAGCGCTTCATGAACGACGACGTCCTCACCCGCGTGCAGGCGCTGAAGCCCGTCGCCGACGACGCGGGCCTGACCATGGCCCAGCTCGCCGTCGCCTGGGTGCTCCAGAACGACAACGTCGCCGCAGCGCTCGTCGGCGCCTCGCGTCCCGAGCAGGTCGCCGAGAACGTCAAGGCCGCCGGCGTCAGGCTCGAGCCCGAGCTCATGGCCCGCATCGACGACGCCCTCGGTGACGTCGTCGTGCGCGACCCCGCCAAGACCGCCGAGACCGCGCCGCAGGGCCGCGTCGCCAGAGTCACGGGGTTTGGCCGCCGGGCGCGCCGGCGTGGGCTCTGGCCAGCGCACTCTCGCGGTGGGAGGCTCGGCGTGTAGGTCGACCGGAGGAGGGCGTCGTGGCACGGAGCCGAGGACCGTACCGAAGTGTCGTGGAGGACGCCGACGACCCGCAGGGTCGCGGGAGGCTGATGGTGTCGGTGCCCGCCGCCGGGGTCGAGCGCACGTGGGCCGAGCCGTGCCTGCCCCCGGTGCCGGTCGCGCTGCTGGCGATGCCGGGCGTCGGGGCGACCGTGTGGGTGGACCTCGAGGACGGCGACCGTGCGCGGCCCGTGTGGACCGGGGTGACGTGGGATGCCGCGCAGTCGGCGGTGCCGCGCATCACCAGCGCGTCGTCGCTGACCGTGCGCTCCCCGGTGCTGCACGTCGAGAGCGGGGCAGCGGACTTCACCGGGGTCGTGCGGTGCGAGACGCTCATCGCCGAGGCGGTCATCGCCTCGTCCTACACCCCCGGCGCCGGGAACATCGCCTGAGGTCAGGGTCGCGAGACCGGGTCGGGCCCGGCCCGGGACGGCCCGGGACGGCAGGCCTCCGCATGACGCCATCGCCCGCCGCCCCCGGCGGTTCGGGCTGCCGGTCATCCGCCACCGAGGTCCACGTGCTTGGACGCGATGTGCTCGGTGCCTGCGCCGTCGTCGGGCTCGTCGAGGTCGGTGTCGATGTCGCTGTCGACATCGGCGGCGAGCTCGTCGGGCTCGCCGGGCTCATCGGGGGTGGCGAAGGCCATAGGCGGTGCGGACCTGGCGGCCTTGACCCCGGCCGCGATCGAGTGCCACACGTGGTCGGGCCCGAGCTCGTCGAGGAAGCCGGAGCGGGTCAGCACGTCGCGGACGTTGCCGAAGACGCGCACGAGGTAGAGGTCGACCCCGCGGGCCCGCAGCCGCACGAGCATCTGCTGGAGGCGTTCGGCGGTGGTGGTGTCCATCTGGTTGGTCGCCTCGAGGTCGAGCACGACGGCGCGCAGGTGGTGGTGCCCTCTCACCATGAGCTCGATGCGCTGGACGATCGCCGTGGCGTTGGCCCAGAAGAGCGGGCCGTCCGGGCGCAGCACGGCCACGCCGTGGTAGGTCCGCCGGGTCGGGTCGTGGGCGACCGATCCCCAGGCCGCCTTCTCACCGGACACGCGGCCCATCTCGTCGATCCCCACCTGCATCGACCGGTAGACCAGCCCGAGCAGCGACTGCGCGACCGCCAGGAGCAGGCCGTTGAGCGGGCCGAGGACGAGCACGCCGACGAACGCCACGGCGGCGGCGACGAAGTCGTTGCGGCGCACCGCGGCATACCGCCGGAAGTCCGAGACGCTGACCAGCCCCCACACGGCGTGGACGACGATCGCCGCCAGCACCGTGCGCGGCAGGTCGGCGAGCAGCCCGGCGGCGACGACGACGAACACCAGCACCACGACCGCCGCCGCGACCCCGCTCACCTGGGTGTAGGCGCCGGCCCGGGCGTTCGCGGCGGTCTTCGACAACGACCCGCCGACCCCCATGCCGCCGAACACCCCGGACGCGAGGTCGGCCGCGCCGTGGGCGACGAACTCCCGGTCGTCGGCGTCCGGCTCGACCCCACCGTCCGGGGCGAACGTGCGCACCGCGGCCAGGCCTTCGGCGATCCCGACGGCGGCGATCGCGAGGCCGCCGGTGACGATGCCGCTCCACAACGACACGTCGACGACGGGGACGGAGGGCACGGGGATGCCGGCGGGCACGGCACCGACGACCGCCACCCCGTGGCCGGCGAGGTCGAGCCGGTTGGACAGCACGATGCCGAGCACGAGCACGATGAGCGACCAGGGCAGGCGAGGAGCCAGCCGTGAGCCCACGAAGAGCACCACCAGGGCCGTGACCCCGACGAGGAGGGTGAGGGCGTGGAACTCGGCGATGTCGCGCCCGAGGACGGCGATCCGCTCCATCACGTTGCCACTGGGGGCGACCAGGCCGGCGAGGGTCGGGATCTCGCCGATGACGATGAGCACGACCAGCCCGGCGACGAACCCGGTGACGATCGGTTCGCTGAGGAACTGTGCCACCCAGCCGAGGCGGAGCAGGCCGACCGCGACGAGGACGACCCCGGCCGTGATCGCGAGCACGGAGGTGAGCTGCACGGCGAGCTCCGGGTCCCCGCCCGAGAGCGCGCGGACGATGGACCCGGACAGGACCGACACGGTCGACACCGGACCGACGAAGAGCAGCCGCGAGGAGCCGAAGAGCGCATAGGCGAGCAGGGCCGGCGGCAGGGTGTAGAGGCCGACCTGCACGGGGACTCCGGCCACGACGGCATACCCGAGGGACTGGGGTATGGCGAGGGCGGCGACCAGCAGGCCGGCGAGGAGGTCGGCCGGGAGGTGTCGTCCGGTGTAGGCGCGCAGCAGACGGAGCCCGATGGGTAGGCCCGGCCTGTGGAGGTGCACCGGGCCAGTCTGCCGCTACCGGGGTCCGGCGGAAGTGGATCCGGGTGGTGGCACGCACCGGCCGACACGGCATCCGGGGTGGTGTCCGAGCAGTTCCGCTGTCCCACATATCGACTCGACCCGACCCGCGGTGGAGGCTGGAGTCGCGGGGTTCTGCGTGGAGGTGGGGTGTGAGCGTGACGTGATCCGGCACGGGTGTGGCGTGAGGAGCTGGTGAGACAGGTGTGACGGGCGTCGCGGCTTTGTGTGGACAACTCGGGTTGTGGAACTGCGGGGTTTGGCTAGCGTTCCGTGCAGGGCCGGCAAGGGGCGGCCCGGAAGGGGACTCATGGGACGCCGTTCGATGGGGATGCCGTTCGCCGGGTTCGCGCCCGTCGTCGCGGTGGCGCTGGGCGCGGCGGTGCTCGCGGGGTGCCAGTCCGAGGCGCCGCCGACGCCGAGTCCGTCGCCTTCCGTGACGGCCAGCAGCGCGTCGCCGAGCGCGTCGGCGCCGGCGAGCCCGTCGCCGAGCGCATCGGGGGACCTGCCGGCTGCAGCCAGGGAGAAGACCGAGAAGGGCGCCGAGGCCTTCGTCGCCTACTTCGTCCAGCAGTCGGCCCGAGCATGGACCACGCCGGACGCCAGCATGATTGAAGTGCTATCAGACCCTGACTGTGAGTCGTGCGCCTCCCTTGCGACGACCGCCTCAGAACTCGAAACGAAGGGGCATCGCTCCAAGGCGGACCCGATCACCCTCGTTTCTGTCGAGATTTTGGTCGGGGAGGATGACCGTCAGAACGTGGCGGCCATGATCAAGCAGCACGAAATGGACGTGATCGACCAAGACGGCAAGGTCGTCGATTCGGACTCTGCTGGTGATCTTCAGCGGACGTTCCTGTTGTATTGGAAGGAAGGGCAATGGCTCGTCGGGGGTATCGCTTAGTCGGCAGTCTTGTCGTTCTCAGCTCGTCGTTGGTTCTGGCAAATGCCGCGGCAGCTGACCCCGGTGATGGGTGGGGTAGCGGCAGCACCAAAGATGGCGCCGAGGTGTTCCTCTCGCGCTCGGACCTCATCGAGTACAACAACTCCTTCATCAGCCCTCCCCCGGATGGACCCTGGTACGACTTCGCGTCAGTCTCTGTCTGTCGGGGCCACCCCGACCGTGAGGACAAGGACAATCTCTGCGGCCG
>DATITJ010000429.1:0-4062 GCA_035467935.1 Ornithinibacter sp. | reverse complement strand
CGAGCCTTGTCGACCCCGAACTGCTCGACGACGTCGAGGGGGGCGTGCACCCCGGCGAGCTTGATGACGTCCCGCGGGTCGTCGATCGTTGCGAAGCTCCCACCGCCGGAGGCGGCGTCCTTGACCAGCCGGGTGATCCGCATGTCGACCATCCGCTGGCGAGCGTCCTCGCCGAGGACGCTGATGAAGTTCTGGCCGGCGAGGATCTTCGCGACGTTGTCGTCGTCGAAGGTCTGCTCGGTCCCGGGGAGCCCCAGGGCCGCACCGGAGATGACCACGGGCGCCAGTTCCGGTTGGGCCTCCGGTCGGGACGCCTCCACGGCCGGCTCCACGGCCGGTGGCGCAGTCGGCCGCGGTGCAGTGGCGCCGGTCCCGGAATACAGGTGCATGCCCTTCTCGAGCACGCCGGCGAAGAGCAGCCCGAGCTCGCGGATGGTGTCGTCGGCGGGGGAGTCCGGCGCGCTGGCCGTCCGAGGTGCGGTCGTCGGCGCCGGGGCGCTGGATGCCGGGGCGCTGGCCGTGGTGGTCACGGCCGAACCGACGAGGACCTCCGGGGTCCCGTGCCGGTCCAGGCCGATGCCGGCCGCGTAGAGCCCGCACAGGGCCTGGTTGAACGCCACGTCGTCTCCCACCTTGGGGTGGTTGGTGAAGAGCGCGATCACGTCGTCGTGCTCGGAGCCGAGGACGTCCTCGACGAAGCCGTGCAGCGCCTTCTTCGGACCGACCTCGACGAAGACCCGCGCGCCCGCGGCATACAGCGTCTGCAGGCCCTTGACGAACTGGACGGGGGAGGCGATCTGCTTCCCGGCGTACTCCAGGACGGTCTCGGCCGTGGCGCCCTGCGGGTAGAAGTCCCCCGTCACGTTGGCGACGACCGGCTTCGTCGGCGGCCGGAGGTCGAGCCGGCGCAGCGCGTCGACGAAGGGCCCGGACGCGGGGGCGACGATCGAGGTGTGGAAGGCGTGGCTGACCGGGATCCGGGTGGCGGTGAACCCCTCGGCGGTGAACCGTTCGACGATCCGCTCGACGGCGTCGGTGGCGCCGCCGACGACGGCCTGGCTCGTGCTGTTGATGTTCGCGATGACGACGTAGCCGTCGGCGGAGTCGACGATCCGCTGGATGTCGGCCATCGGTGCGAACACCGCTGCCATGGCGCCGTTGTCGGCGACGGACACCTTGGTCATCTCGCGCCCCCGGGCGCTGACCGCCTCCAGGGCGCTGTCGAGGCTGAGCGCTCCCGCCGCGACGAGCGCGCCGTACTCGCCGAGGCTGTGCCCCATCACCATGTCGGGCTGCACCCCGTAGGCCGCGAGCAGCCGGGTGAGCGCGAGGTCGGTGGCGAGCACCGCGGGCTGGGTGATCTCGGTCTGCATGAGCTGCTGGTTGAGGGTCCGCACGGCGGCCGGGTCTTCGCCGTCGACGAAGATGAACGAGCTCAGGGGGCGGCCCAGCAGGGGGGTCATCACGCGGTCGGCCTCGTCGAAGGTCGCCGAGACGACGGGCTCCTGCGCGGCCAGCGACTTGAGCATGTTGACGTACTGCGAGCCCTGCCCGGTGTAGAGGAAGGCGACCTTCGGGGCCGGACCCCGACCGACGAAGATGCCCTGCTGGCGCAGCAGCCGGAACGCGGCAGGGTTGCCCGACGCGAAGGCGTTGGCGAGCTTGGTGAGCTTCGTCGTCAGGTCCGCGGCGTCGGTGTGGTCGACCGCGACCCGTACGGCGGCGTCGGCGAGCGCGGGGTCCGGCGCGGTGCGCGGCGGCGCCACCCCGGCGCGGGCCGAGGCCAGGGCGGCCTGCACCTGGGCGGTCACGTCGGCGTCGTCGCGGCCGCCGAGCACGAGCGCCCCGCGCAGCGGCGCCTTCGCCGTTGTCACGGGGGGAGCGCCCGCCCCCACGGGCGCAGCGCCCGGCACCTCGACGGACGCGAAGCTCCGTCCCGGAGGGCGGTGCCGGCCCGGGACGTGCTCCTCGAGCACCACGTGGAAGTTCGTGCCGCCGAACCCGAACGCGCTGACGCCCCCGCGGCGCACGTCGTTCTCCGGCTGCGGCCAGGGGCGCAGCTCGGTGTTCACGGCGAACGGGAGGGTGTCCCAGTCGACGTTGGGGTTGGGGTCGACGAAGTTCAGGCTCGGCGGGAGCTGCTTCTCGGAGAGCGAGCGCACCATCTTGAACAGGCCGGCGGCGCCGGCGGCCGCCTTGAGGTGGCCGATGTTCGACTTCACCGAGCCGAGGGCGATCGAGCGGGGCGCGGCACCGGAGGCTCCGAAGACGGCGGTGAGGCTGGCCAGCTCCGAGGCGTCGCCGACGCGCGTGGAGGTGCCGTGCGCCTCGACGGCCCCGGCCGTCGCCGGGTCGAGTCCGGCACGCTCCCAGGCGCGCTGGACCGCGAGCTGCTGGCCGACCGGGTTCGGCGCGGTGATGCCCTTGCCCTTGCCGTCGGAGGAGCCACCGATGCCGAGGATGACGGCGTAGACGCGGTCCCCGTCCCGCTCGGCGTCCTCGAGCCGCTTGAGCACGAACAGGGCGGCGCCCTCACCCATGACGAACCCGTCGGCCCCGGCGTCGAACGGCCGGGTGCCGGTGGCCGAGAGCGCACCGATCTTGCAGAACTTCACGAACGCGTCCACGCCCATGTTGCGGTCGAGGCCGCCGGTGACGACGGCGTCGAACTGGTGGTCGGCGAGGCCGGTCACGGCCGAGTTGAGCGCGGCGAGACCCGAGGCGCACGCGGCATCCGTGGTGTAGTTCATGCCGCGCAGGTTGAACAGGTTCGCGACCCGGCCGGCGATGACGTTCGCGAGCTCCCCGGGCATGGTGTCCTCGGTGACCGTGAAGACGTTGTCGAGGTAGCCGCGCCGCGTCTCCTCGATGATCCGCTCGCGGGTGTCGGGGGCGAGCGTGGCGAGCGTCGCCGACTGCTCGAGGCGCCGGAGTATCTCCGGGAGCCGGATCCGCATGCTCGACTCGTAGTGCTTCTCACCGCCGAGGGCGTTGCCGATGATGACTGCGACCCGGTCGCTGTCGACCGGCCAGCCCGGCCAGCCGGCATCCGTCAGAACCGCCCGCGCGGCGGAGATCGCCCAGCGCTGACCCTCGTCCATCTGGGCCGCGACCATCGGGGGGACCGGCAGCCGCCAGGCGACTGGGTTCCAGTCGAACTCGCGCACCCACCCGCCGATCACGCTGTACGTCTTGTCCGGGACGCTGTGGTCCTCGTCGTAGTAGAGGGCCTGGTCCCAGCGGTCCTTCGGGGTGCGTGAGATGGAGTACCTGCCTGCGGTGATGTTGTGCCAGAACGCGTCCCCGCTGGGTGCGTCGGGCATGATCGCCGACAGGCCGACGACGGCGACGGGGTGGCTCTCGTGGTGCGTCATGGTGGTGTCCGAATCGGTGTGGGTTGCGGGTCGAGGTCGGTGGTGGGTGGAGGTTCTGACCGTCGGGCGGCGGTGGTCAGGCGGGAGGGCGCCCGTACAGCACGTCCGCGACGCGGTCCATGTCGGCGACCAGGCCGGCCTGGGCGGCGCGGATGGCGTCGGCGGGGATGCCGGCGAGCCCGGCGAGCACGGGGCTGTCCGGTTCCAGCGCGCCGGCGACCCACCGGGAGCCGTCGAGGGCGACCTTCTGGGCGGCGTCCCTGGCGAAGACCCGGGACATCGCGGCGAGGGCGTCACCGGTGAACCGGGCTGGGGACTTCTCGAAGCGTCGGCCCGCCATCGCCCGGTCCGCCGCGCGGGCGAACACGACGGCGGTCTCGGTCGTGGCGACGAGCTCGCCGATCCGGAAGAGGACGTGCTGGTTGCGGGTGAGCCGTCCCACGCGGCAGCAGTCGAGGACGACGGCGAGGGACCGCGCCGCGAGTGCGGCCGCATCCGCGCCGACGAGCGGGTTTCGGGCATGGAGCGACACCATCTCGGTCGCCAGGTCCACGTAGTTCCGGCCGGCGGTCTTCAGGTGCTCCTGCCAGCGACCCCGGGCGATGGTCATCTCCATGATCTCCGAGGTGCCCTCGTAGATCGTCGTGATGCGCACGTCACGGCGGATCTTCTCCACTACGTAGGGCCG
>DATITJ010000428.1:0-11868 GCA_035467935.1 Ornithinibacter sp. | reverse complement strand
TCCCAGTCGGTGAGGTGGTGCCGGTCGAGCAGCACGAGCCGGATCGCCATCGGGTCGACCCCGTCGGCGCGCATCCGCGACACGAGCACGAGGTTGCCCTTGGACTTGCTCATCTTCGCGCCGTGGAGCCCCACCATCGCCTGGTGCACGTAGTGCCGGGCGAAGACGTCGCCACCGGTGAGGGCCGTGGCCTGCACCGCGCTCATCTCATGGTGCGGGAAGACGAGGTCGCTGCCGCCGCCCTTGACGTCGAACGGGTGCCCGAGGTGCTCCAGCGAGATCGCCGTGCACTCGATGTGCCAGCCGGGCCGACCGGCGGCGAGCACCTCGTCGTCCCACGACGGCTCACCCTCTCGGGCGGCGCGCCAGAGCAGGGGGTCGAACCGGTGGCGCTTGCCGGGACGCTCGGGGTCGCCACCGCGCTCGGCGAACACGGCATCCATCTGCTCCGGCGTCCAGCCGGAGACCTGGCCGAACGCCGGTGCCTGCGACAGGTCGAGGTAGACGTCGTCGCCGTGACCCTCGCCCTCGGGCAGCGCCAGGCGGTATGCGGTGCCGCCGGCGAGCAGCGCCCGGACCGCCGCGGTGATCTCGTCCATCGACTCGACGACGCCGACGAGGGCGTCGGGCGGGATGACGGCGAGGGCGGTCATGTCCTCGCGGAAGAGGTCGATCTCGCTCGTCGCGAGCTCGCGCCAGTCGCGGCCGTCGCGGGCGGCCCGCTCGAGCAGCGGGTCGTCGACGTCGGTGACGTTCTGGACGTACTCGACGTGGTGTCCGGCATCGCGCAGGGCTCGACCGACGAGGTCGAACGTCACGTAGGTGGCGGCGTGGCCGAGGTGGGTGGCGTCGTAGGGGGTGATGCCGCAGACGTACATCCGGGCCACCTCCCCGGCGCCGACGGCGCGTACGGAGCGGCTCTGCGTGTCGAACAGGCGGAGGGGGTCACCGTGGCCGGGCACGGCGGGGACGAAGGGTGCGGGCCACGACTTCACCGGGTCACTCTACGGTGCGGGGGTCACAGCGCCGGCCACGGGATCGCCGGCCAGCCCGGCTGGGGCCGCGGGTGGGTCCTCGTGCGCAGGAGCAGCTCGGCACGCGAGCGCAGCGCGCGCACCTCGGCGCCGGTCAGCAGCTCGCGCAGCTCCGCGGCCAGGCCGTGGTCGAGGGCGTCGAGCACGGCCTGCACCCGGGCCAGGTCGGAGTCCGGCAGCGGCTCCCCCGCCCAGCCCCACAGGACCGTGCGCAGCTTGGGGGCGACCCCGAGGCTGACCCCGTGGTCGCAGCCGCGCACGAGCGCGCCGTCGCGCATCACGTGGCTGCCCTTGCGGTCGGAGTTGTTGATGACGGCGTCCAGCACCGCGACGGTGCGCAGCGCCGGCTCGGGACTGTGCGAGACGACCACCGGTACGCCGGACGGGGTCTCGCCCTCGACGACCACCACCCAGCCGGGCGGCACGGCATCCGCGCTCGTCACGTCGACGAGGGGCTCCGGCTCGCCCTCGACCGGACCGATCCACAGCTGCACCGAGCCGTGGCCGAGCGGCCCGTCGCGCAGCACGGTCGGGGGCACCACGTCGAAGCCCCCGGCGGCGCTCAGGAGGTAGGCCGCGCGCTCGCGGGCGACGAGCGTGCCGTCGGGGTAGTCCCACAGCGGTCGCTCGTGGGCCTCGGGCTTGTGGATGACGAGGACGTCGTCGTCGCCGCGCGCCACCGAGCACAGCAGGGCCCCGTTGGAGGAGTCGACGATCCGCCCGACCGGGGTGATCGCCCCGGTGGTCAGGAGGTCGACGACCTCAGCGTCGGTATCCGTTGGCACGCGGGCAGATGTGGCCGGTGGGGTCCAGCGGCTGGCCGCAGAACGGGCAGGAGGGTCGCCCCGCGGAGACGACGGCCCCGCAGCGCCGGGCGAACGCGCGCGCCGCCTGCGGTGACAGCACGACGCGCAGGGTCTGCACCGTCTCCTCCTCGGACTCCTCCGGGTCCTGGTCGTGGCACTCGATGACGACGACGGCGCGGGTGGGGTCCCACGCCAGCGCGAGGGTGTCGACCCGGAACTCGTCCTCGATCGGCGTCGCGAGGGGGTCGGTGTCACCCTCGCCGAGGGGCTCGCCGGCCGTGCCCTCGGCGTGCGTGTCGAGCAGGTCGTTGACGCGGTCGGCGAGCACGCTCACCTGCACCTTCTCGAGCGAGACCGAGACCAGGCGGCCGGCGCCGCTGGCCTGGAGGAAGAAGGTGCGCCCGCCGGGCGGTCCGACGGTGCCGGCGACGAAGCGCTCGGGCGGGTCGAAGACGGAGGAAGCCATGGACGACACCCTAGATCGAGAACCCGACGGGGAGCTCCAGCCGGTGGCGCGCCATGAGCTCGACGTCGCCGAGCACCGCGCGGGTCGGCCCGTCCGCGACGACCGTGCCCTCGGACAGCACGACGGAGCGCTCGCACAGCTCCACGGCATACGGCAGGTCGTGGGTCACCATCAGGACGGTGACGTCGAGCGAGCGGAGGATGCCGGCGAGCTCGCGGCGCGAGGTGGGGTCGAGGTTGGACGACGGCTCGTCGAGCACGAGGACCTCGGGGCGCATGGCGAGCACCGTCGCGATCGCGACCCGCCGGCGCTGGCCGAAGGACAGGTGGTGCGGGGCCCGGTCGGCGAGGTCACCCACCCCGACGAGGTCGAGGGCCTCGACCACCCGGGCGTCGAGCTCGGCGCCACGCAGGCCGAGGTTGGCCGGGCCGAACGCCACGTCGTCGCGCACGGTCGGCATGAACAGCTGGTCGTCGGGGTCCTGGAAGACGATGCCCACGCGGCGCCGGATCTCGAGCAGCGCGTCGTCGGCGACGGGCAGCCCCGAGACGGTGACGGTGCCGGCGCCGGGGGTGAGGATGCCGTTGAGGTGCAGCACGAGCGTCGTCTTGCCGGCGCCGTTGGGGCCGAGCAGGGCGACCCGCTCGCCGCGGTGCACGTGGAGGTCGACGCCGTAGAGCGCCTGGTGCCCTCCGGGGTAGGCGTAGGCGACGCCACGCAGGTCGAGGACGGGGACGCTCATCCGAGCCGCACCCCCACCGAGACCACGGCCGCCACGAGGGCCGGGGCAAGGGCGAGCGTCCACTCGCCGCCATGCGCGTGCAGCGGCGCCGTGACCGGCATCCGGCCCGACCAGCCCCGGCTGACCATGGCCAGGTGCACGCGCTCGCCGCGCTCGTAGCTGCGGATGAACAGCGCGCCCGCGCCGGCGGCCAGCGTCGGCCACGAGCGCACCGACGTGGCGCGGAACCCGCGCGACGCGCGGGCGACCCGCATCCGCCGCATCTGGTCGGTCACGACGTCGACGTAGCGGACCATGAAGGACGCGATGACGACGAGGGGGTCGGGCACCCGCAGGTGCTGCAGCGCCCGCACGAGGTCACGAGGGCGGGTGGTCACGGCGAACGCCACGGCCGCGACGACGCCGCTCGTCCCCTTGAGGAGCAGCGCGACCGCCGCCTCGAGACCCGGCTGCGAGACGGTGAACGGTCCGACCGCCACGCTCGGCCCCACGGCCACGAACGGTAGGAGGAGCGCGAAGACCGCGAAGGGCACCTCGACGGCGAGCCGCGGCAGCACGTGCCGGGCGGGCACCCGGGTGGAGACCAGCACCGCGACCGCGAGCGCGAGGAGCGCGGCGAGGGCGGCCGTGGCCCCGCGCGGCACCGAGACCACGAGCGTGACGAAGGCGAGCAGGCCCACGAGCTTGGCGTGCGGCGCCAGGCGGTGGAGGGCGCTCGTCCCCTCGACGTGGAGGTGCGCGCCGGGTCCGGACCCCACCTCAGCCGTCGGCGTCGGTCGAGCCGCCGCGGCGGCGCAGGAGGAGCACGAGGGCGGCCATGACGAGCCCGACGACGAGGACGCCGGCGAGTCCGGCGAGCCCGCCGGACAGCCGCGGATCGCCGACCTCGGCGACGGCGTAGTCGGCGAGCGGGGACCCCGCCGTCGCGGAGTCCCGTGCGGTGGAGTCGAAGCCCAGGGCGCCCGCGACGTGCTCGAGCCCGTCGGGGTGCCCGGACGCGTAGAAGGAGACCACCCCGGCGAGCAGCGCGCTCACGAGCAGCCCGACGACGACGAGGGTGCGGGTGCTCACGCGACGACCTCCGGGGTGCGCAGCTCGAGCACCGGCAGGCGTCCGCGTGCCCCGTGGACGAGGTCGGGCCGGGCCGCGAGGATGCTCGAGACGGCCAGCAGCGTGATGAGGGCCTCGCCGACACCGATGACGAGGTGCCAGGCCCCCATGGCCGTGGCGAGGGTGTCGAGCGGGATCGGCACGGTGCCACCGACGGCGTAGAGACCGACGAAGGCCAGGGCCACAGCGGGCACGCTGAGCAGGGCCCCGGTCCCGGCGGCGAGCGAGACGCTCGACAGCCGCCGCGGCAGGACCGCCAGCACCATGCGGAACACCGCCCAGCCGGCCCACACCGCGACGACGCCCATGAGGAGGACGTTGGTGCCCAGCGCGCTGACGCCGCCGTCGGCGAAGAGCAGCGCCTGCACCGCGAGGACGACCGTCAGGCAGAGGGTGGCCGTGACGGGGCCGACGAGCACCGCCGCCAGGGCCGCGCCGATGAGGTGGCCGGAGGTGCCCGCTCCCACCGGGAAGTTCAGCATCTGTGCCGCGAAGACGAAGACGGCGACGAGGCCGGCGAGCGGGGCGGCCCGGTCGTCGAGCTCGCGGCGGGCCCGCACGATCGTGGCCGCGACGACCCCACCGGCCACGACCGCCGTCGCGAGCGAGGTCGGGGCGTCGAGGAATCCGTCGGGCACGTGCACGGTGCTGCTCCTTGGTCGGTCGAGGTCCTTGTTGCACATTATTCGCAACAAGGACCTCGGAGCAATCGGCGGGGTCCTCCGCGGAACGTCGGCGCGCTCAGCCGGCGCCGCCACCGCCCTCCGAGTCACCCGAGGGGGCGTGGGCCGGCAGGGTCACCAAGGGCGTCAGGTCGCCGTCGACGGTGTTGCTCGCCAGCAGCACCATGCGGGTCGGCGTGATGTGCACGGCGGTGAGGCTGCCGGGATCCACGCGCACCCGCTGCAGCCCGGCGAGCCCGGCCCCGACCGCCTCGGCGACGACCGACTTGATCGGGTCCCCGTGGCTCACGGCGACCCACACCGCGTGGGCGCCGTGCTCCGCCTCGACCTCGGCGTCGAGGGCGCGCACTCCCCCGACGACCCGCTCGGCCATCTGGCCGAGCGACTCCGACGCGTAGCGGTCGTCGGGCGGGAACCTCGCCGACGCCGGGTCGTCCTGCACGACGCGCCAGAGGTCGTCCTGCGCGGCCTCGGCCAGCCGGCGACCGGTCCAGCCGCCGTAGTGGCACTCCCCCAGCCGGTCGTCGCGGCCGACCTCGTGCCCGGTCAGGGCCACGGATGCCGTCTCGAGGCACCGCTGGAGGGGGCTGGACACGGCGCGCACCACGGTGAGCGGCGCGAGTCGCTCGGCGACCCGTGCGGCCTGGGTGCGGCCCGCATCGGTGAGGCCGATGCCCTCGGTCCAGCCGGCGAGCACGCCGTCGGCGTTGGCGGTCGAGAGACCGTGACGCAGGAGCAGGACGATGGCCACGAAGGGACACTGTATGCCGGGTGGTCCGCGGCCGGACGCCGGCTCCGACACAATGGCGGGCGTGATCGTGGACCAGGCCATCTACGTCGGCGGCGACCGACGCCCGTGCGGCGACCTCAGCGACGAGCTCGCGGCGCTGCGCACCGCCGGTGTTCCCGGCGACTTCCTCTGGATCGGCCTGAAGGACCCCACCCAGGCCGAGTTCGACGAGGTCGACGACGAGCTCCAGCTGCACCCGCTCGCCGTCGAGGACGCCATCAAGGGCCGCCAGCGCGCCAAGGTCGAGCGCTACGACACGAGCGTGTTCGTCGTGCTCAAGCCGCTGCGCTACGTCGACGCGACCTCCGACATCGAGACCGCCGAGCTCATGTGCTTCGTCGGGGACCGGTTCATCGTGACGGTCCGGCGCGGCGAGGCCGGCCCTCTCGACGGCCTGCGCCACCGCCTCGAGTCCGACCCCGAGATGATGCGGCGCGGCCCGATGGCCGTGCTCCACGCCATCGTGGACCAGGTCGTCGACGGCTACCGGCTGATCGACGAGGAGGTGTCGGCCGACCTCGAGGACATCGAGGCCAGGGTGTTCTCCGGCGCCATCATGGACTCCTCGACGATCTACCGGCTCAAGCGGGAGGTGCTCGAGTTCCGCCGGGCCGCGGCCCCGCTCGCCGCACCGCTCATGGCGCTGCACCACGACGACGGCTCGCACGTCACCGACCCCGAGCTGCGCCTGCAGTTCCGCGACGTGTCCGACCACCTCCAGTCCGTCATCGACCACGTGGAGTCCTACGACCGACTGCTCACCGACGTGCTCGGCGCCCACCTCGCGCAGGTCACCGTGCAGCAGAACAGCGACATGCGCCGCATCTCGGCGTGGGTCGCGATCGCCGCGGTGCCGACGATGATCGCCGGCGTCTACGGCATGAACTTCGACTACATGCCCGAGCTGGGCGCGAGCGTCGGCATCGGCGGCGGCGAGTTCCGCTACGGCTACTTCGTCGTGCTCGCCCTCATGGCGACCGTGTGCGGCGGCCTCTACCGCGCGTTCAAGCGCAGCGGCTGGCTCTGACCCGGCGCGCCCGAGCAGCACGGCATCCGGTCAGGTCGCGGTGACCCAGCCCGCGGACAGGGCCACGGCGAGCAGCAGACCGAGGGCGACGCGGTACCAGATGAAGGGCCGCAGCGAGTTGGTCGCGACGAAGCGCAGCAGCCAGGCGATCGACGCGTAGGCGGTGATGAAGGCGACCGCGATCCCGACGAGCATCTGCCCCACGCCCAGGGCGAGGACGTCCTCGGTCCCGCGCGCCAGCTCGAAGACGCCGGCCGCCGTCAGGGCGGGGATGGCCATGAAGAACGACAGCTCCGTGGCGGTGACGCGGTTGATCCCGCGCATCAGCCCGGCCGAGATCGTCGCGCCCGAACGCGAGACCCCGGGGATGAGGGAGAAGCACTGGACCAGCCCGATGACCAGCCCGTCCTTGACGGTGATGGAGTGCTCGTCGCGGTGGATCCCCTCGCGCTCGAGGACGTCGTGCCGCTGCTCGGCGACCCAGATGACGACGCTCCACAGCACGAGCGCCGCCGCGACGACCCACAGGCTGCGCAGCGGCCCCGAGATGATGTCGCGGGCGAGGAACCCCACGACCCCCACCGGCAGGGAGCCGACGATGACGGCCCACGCGAGCGTGTAGTCGCGGTCGGCCCGGGCCGCCTCCGAGCGCAGGCCGCGCACCCAGGCCCGGAAGAGCCGCGCGATCTTCTTCGCGAAGTAGAGGAAGGTCGCCGCGATGGCGCCGACCTGGATGATCGCGGTGTAGGCCGTCACCGCCGGGGCGTCCACCGGCAGGCCGAGCAGCTGCTCGGCGATGGTGAGGTGTCCGGTGGAGGAGATCGGCAGGAACTCGGTGAGTCCCTCGACGATCCCGAGGACGACGGCCTGGAAGTAGCTCAGTTCGACGGGCACGAGCCGACAGCCTAAAGGGCGTCGGCCACGACCCGGAGCACCGCCGCCCGCTCGGCGGTGGTGGTCGCGTACGGCGCCACGCTCACGGTCGTCACCCCCGCCTCGGCGTACCGGCGGAGGCGCTGGGCGATGCGCTCCGGCGGCCCGATGAGGGCGGTGGCGTCGACGAGGTCGAGGGGCACGGCAGCCGCCGCGTCGCGGGGGCGCCCGGCGAGGTAGAGGTCCTGGATCTCGTCGGCCGCGTCGCCGAACCCCATCCGGCGGGCGAGCGCGTGGTAGAAGTTCTGCTCGCGGCTGCCCATGCCCCCGAGGTAGAGCGCGGTGTAGTCGGCGACCGCGGCCCGGCCGGCCTCGAGGTCGTCGGTGACGACCACCGGCACGGTGGCGACGACGTCGAACCCGGCCATCGCGTCGCCGGGCTCCCCCGCCCCCGCCGCCGCGCGCCCGGCGCGGACGGCATCCATCTGGTGGCCGCAGTGCTCGGGCGACAGGAAGACCGCGAGCCAGCCGTCGGCGACCTCGCCGGCGAGGCGGAGGTTCCGGGGACCGACGGCGGCGAGGTAGATCGGCAGGTCCGCGCGTGGCGGGCGGATCGTGAGCCGCAGCGCCTTGCCGGGACCGTCGGGCAGGGGCAGCGTGTGGTGGGTCCCGGCATACCTCACCTGCTCGCGACGCAGGGCCATCCGCACGACGTCGACGTACTCCCGGGTGCGCCCCAGCGGTGACGCGAAGCGGACCCCGTGCCATCCCTCGCTGACCTGCGGCCCGGACACGCCGAGACCGAGGTGGAACCGCCCACCGGACAGCGTGTCGAGCGTGGCCGCGGTCATCGCCGTCATGGCGGGGGTGCGCGCCGGGATCTGCATCACCCCGGCCCCCAGCCCGATCGTCGACGTCTGCGCGGCGAGCCACGCCAGCACGGTCGGCGCGTCGGAGCCGTAGGCCTCCGCGACCCACGCCTGTGCGTAGCCGAGGCGTTCGGCCTCCTGCACCAGGTCGAGGGTGTCCGCACGCAGGCCCATGCCCGCGTATCCGCAGGTGATCGCCAACCGCATGGCGCCCACGGTAGCGACGGGCCGTGGCGATAGGGTCGCCGCCATGCTGACGCGTCGCCTCGGGGCCTCCGGCCTGGCCGTGTCGCGCCTCGGGCTCGGCACGATGGCCTGGGGCACGCGCACGTCCCCCGAGGACGCGCGCGACCTCCTCACGGCGTTCCGGGCCGCGGGCGGCACCCTCCTCGACACCGCGCACGGGTATGCCGGTGGCGCGGCGGAGCAGCTCATCGGCGACCTCGTCGCCGGACCCGACCGCGACGAGCTCGTCATCGTCACGAAGTCGGGGGTCAGCCGGGCCGGCGGCACACGGGTCGTCGACTGCTCCCGGCGGGCGATGATGGGCCAGCTCGAGACCTCGCTGCGCCGGCTGGGCACCGACCACGTCGACGTGTGGCTCGCCCACGCGTGGGACGACCACACCCCCGTCGAGGAGACCGTCAGCGCCCTCGTCTGGGCCGCGGAGTCCGGGCGGGCGCGCTACGTCGGCGTCTCCAACCACGTCGGGTGGCAGGCCGCGCGCACGATGTCGCTCCTCGGGGACGCCGGCGTGCCGCTCGTCGCGAACTCGGTGGAGTACAGCCTCGTGTGCCGCACCCCCGAGCGCGAGCTCGCCGACGCGTCGGCGGCCCTCGGCTTCGGGCTGCTGCCGTGGTCACCCCTCGGGCGTGGCGTGCTCGCCGGGCGCTACCGCACCACCGTGTCGGCCGACTCGCGGCTGGCCTCCGAGGAGTTCGCGGGTTTCGCCGGGCGGCACGTGGGCGACCACACCCGCGGCGTCGTCGAGGCCGTGCACACCGCGGCGAGCGGCCTCGGGGTGACGCCGGCGGTCGTCGCGCTGGCGTGGGTGCGCGACCGTCCCGGTGTCACGGCGCCGATCATCGGCCCGCGCACCCCCACCCAGCTGGCCGTGCTGCTGGACTCCGAGGACGTCGAGCTGCCCGAGCAGATCGTGCACGCTCTCGACGAGGTGTCGCTCGAGCACTCCTGACCCGCACCACCGGTGCCGCCTCGGGGCTCAGCGGGCGGCGGTGCCCGCGGTGTCGTCGTCCGGCTCGTCGTCGAAGTCGAGGTCGTCGTCCAGGCCCGAGTAGAGCTGCGCGCCGTCGCCGTCCTCGTCGTCATGGTCGTCGAGGGAGTCCGCGTCGAGGGGGTCGGCGTCCAGGGAGTCGTCCTCGTCCTCGTCGTCCTCATCGTCGGGACCGTCGGGACCGTCGGGACCGTCGTCACCGGTGTAGATGTCGAGGGGGGTCATCTCGCCGTACGCGTCGAACAACGCCCCGTCGTACGCCTCGAAGGCGTCGGCGAGGTCCTCGTACGCGGCGACGACGCTGGGGTCGTCCTCGCCGTGACGGGTGCTGCTCGCCTCGAGGTGGCGCTCCAAGGCTGCGACGAGCTGGTTCAGTTCTGCTCGTGGGTCGGCGCTCATGTGTCGACCGTACCGGTCCTTGGGCACAATGTGGCGATGGTCGAGTACGAGTACCTCGTCCTGTCCTTCGGGCGGGGCACCGACCGCGCCGACATCCGGCGTCGACTCACCGAGCACGCGGAGTACGGCCGGTGGGAGCTGGAGCGCACCCGGACCTACGTCGGCGGTCGCACGCGGACGTGGTTGCGGCGACGCATCATCCGGCCCCGCCGCTCGATGAGCGCCTCGGTCTGAGCCGGACGGCCTGAGCCGGACGGTCGGGGCCGACGGCGGGTGCGGTCAGCAGGTCTCGAGGAGCCGCAGCAGCACCCGCGTGCCGAAGCGGAGCGACTCCACGGGCACCCGCTCGTCGATCCCGTGGAACATCGGCGCGAAGTCGAGGTCGGCCGGCAGGCGCAGCGGCGCGAACCCGTAGCCGGTGATGCCGAGCAACGAGAGCGCCTTGTTGTCGGTGCCGCCCGACAGGCAGTAGGGCAGCACCTCGGCGTCGGGGTCCTCGGTGCGCAGGGCCGCGACCATCGCCTCGACGAGGCCACCCTCGAAGGGCGCGTCGAGGGCGATGTCCCGGTGGAGCACCTCGACCGCGACGTGCTCGCCGGCGAGGTCGGCGATCGTCGCGAGCAGCTCCTCCTCGTGGCCGGGCAGGAAGCGGCAGTCGACGTTGGCCGACGCGTGCTGGGGGATGACGTTGTGCTTGTAGCCGGCGTCGAGCATCGTGACGTTGCTCGTGTCCTGCAGCGTGCCGCGCACGAAACCCTGGGCGCCGCCGAGGTGCTCGAGCAGCGCCTCGAGGTCCTCGTCGGACCACGCCGTGCCGGTGAGCTCGGACAGCCCGTCGAGCAGCGTGCGCACCGAGGGGATGAACTCGCGGGGCCACTTGTGGGCGGCGATGCGCGAGATCGCCTCGGCGAGACGCACGATGGCGTTCTCGTCGTTGGGCACCGAGCCGTGACCGGCGCGGCCGTGCGCCGTCAGGCGCAGCCAGGCGATGCCCTTCTCCGCGGTCTGCAGCAGGTACGTGCGACGCTCCCTGCCCTCGCGGTCGGTCACCGTGACGCTGTAGCCGCCGACCTCCGAGATCGCCTCGGTGACGTTCTCGAACACCTCGGGGTGCTCGGCGACCATGAAGTGGGAGCCCTTGCGGCCCCCGGCCTCCTCGTCGGCGAAGAAGACGACGACGAGGTCGCGCGGTGGCACCGTGCCGGTGCGGGCGAGGTGGCGCACGCTCGCGAGCATCATGGCGTCCATGTCCTTCATGTCGACGGCGCCGCGCCCCCACACGCACCCGTCACGCTCCTCCCCCGCGAACGGGTCGACCGACCAGTCGGCGGCGTTCGCCGGCACGACGTCGAGGTGGCCGTGCACGCACAGCGCACCCCGCGAGCGGTCGGCCCCGGGGATGCGCACCGCCACGCTGACCCGGCCCGGGTCGCTCTCGAACGTCCGTGGCTCGAGCCCCACCTCGCGCAGCCTCGCCACGACGTATGCCGCCGCCTCCGCCTCGCCGGGACCGCTCCCGTCGCCGTAGTTGCTCGTGTCGATCCGGATCAGCTCACGGCAGATCCGGACGACCTCGTCCTCGGGGCGGGGAGCGGTGTCCGTCATGTCGCCCACCCTAGGCCGCGGGCGTCGCCAGGTCCCTCCGACGGCCCGGCGCGCGGGGCCGAACGGATTTCGGTTCCGGGCCGGGGTGCGTGTAATGTTCCGGTCCGCAGGGAGGCCTCCCCAGGGCTGCCCAGCACCACTCGTCCGGGTGGCGGAATTGGCAGACGCGCTAGCTTGAGGTGCTAGTGCCCTTTAACGGGCATGGGGGTTCAAGTCCCCCCTCGGACACC
>DATITJ010000427.1:0-5392 GCA_035467935.1 Ornithinibacter sp. | reverse complement strand
GTCTCCTCGCCCGCCTCGAGGTGCCCCCACTGCTCGCGCACCTGCTGGAGGGAGTGCGTGCGCGAGACCGAGACGGGGTGCGGGGGCACGCCGGCGGCGAGCAGGCGGTCGCGCTTCTCGCGCCGGATCCGCATCTGCTCGGGCAGATCGGTCTCGGGAAGTGCGGGGGTCGGGCTCTCGGTCACGATGGACAAGCCTACGGGCGCGGTCGGTGCTCGCCGTCACCGTCACCGTCCCCGTGTGCCGTCTGCCCGCCTCCCGTGGACCGAGGGCCCCCGGGCCCGGCCGCACACGCGGTGTCACACGGGGAGGCGTCGTCAGCGTTCGTCGAGCATGAGGTCGAGCGAGTAGTCCTCGGCGCGGTAGCAGTGGTCCCCGAACTCGATGGCCTCCCCCGTGCCCCCGAATGCCGTGCGGGTCATGGTGAGCACCGGCTGCTGCCCGACGATGGCCAGCTGCCGACGCTCGGCGCGCGACGGCATCCGGGCCCCGACGCTCTGCCGGGCGACGACGGGGCACGCCCCACGGGCCCGCAACGCCGCGTAGAGCCCGTCGGCGGACAGCTCCTCGGGGGTGACGTCGGCGTAGGCCGGTGGCAGCCAGTTGTGGAGCACTGCGAGGGGCGAGCCGTCGGCCGAGCGCAGCCGGACGAGCGCCAGCAGGTCGGTGTCGGCCGACAGGTCGAGCGCGGCGGCTGCGCGGGCGTCGCGCACCGTGCGCAGCTCGAGGACGGTCGTCGACGGCGCCTGGCCCGCGCGCAGGAGGTCGTCGTGCAGCGACGACAGCGCGGCCCGGCGGTGCACCTTGCGGTTGGCCACCGTGGTGCCGATGCCGCGGCGCCGCACGAGCAGCCCCTGGTCGACCATCCCCTGCATCGCGCGGCGCACTGTGGGGCGTGAGAGGTTGAGGCGGGCGGCGAGGGCGAGCTCGTTCTCGAAGGGGTCGCCCGGCTGGAGCCGCCCGTCGTGGACGGCTGCCGTGAGCTGCTGCGCCAGCTGGTGCCAGAGCGGCACGGGGGACGCGCGGTCGATGCGCACGTCCACGAGCCGGGTCTCCATGGGACAGGACTGTACAGCTCGGGGCGCAATATGTCAGTATGTCCTGACAAAGGAGGGCCTTATGCGCATCGGACTGGCCGGCGCGGGACGCATCGGAGCGTTCCACGCCACGACCCTCGCGTCCCTCGACGGCGTCGACGAGGTCGTCGTCGGCGACAGCCGCCGCGAGGTGGCGCAGGCGGTGGCGGCGTCGCTCCCCTCCGCGCGCGCGGTCGACGTCGAGGCCCTCGTCGCCTCGGGGGTCGACGCCCTCGTCATCGCGACCTCCACCCCCGGGCACGCCCCGCTCCTGCGCGCCGCGGTCGCGGCGGGGACGCCGACGTTCTGCGAGAAGCCCGTCGCGGCCACGCTCGCCGAGACGATCGACACCGTGCGGGTCGTCGAGGCGTCGGGGGTCCCCGTGCACATCGGGTTCCAGCGCCGTTTCGACACCGGCTACCGGCGGGCGAGGCATGCCGTGCGCTCGGGCGAGCTGGGTTTCGTGCACACGCTGCGCGCGAACACCAGCGACCGCCGACCGCCCGAGCCGGAGTACGTGCCGACCTCCGGTGGCATCTTCCGTGACTGCTCGGTGCACGACTGCGACGTCGTGCGCTTCGTGACCGGCCGCGAGGTGGTTCGGGCCTACGCCATCGGTGGCACCAAGGGCGAGGCGTTCTTCCCCGAGGCCGGCGACGTCGACTCCGGGGCGGCCCTGCTCACCCTCGACGACGGCACCATGGCGCTGCTGTCGACGACCCGCTACCACGGGCAGGGACACGACGTCCGCCTCGAGGTGCTCGGGTCGAGGGGTTCGGTGGCCGTGGGGCTCGACGACACCCTGGCCCTGCGCTCGGTCGAGGACGGTGTCGACTTCCCGCCCGGCCCGGTCCACGACACCTTCATGGACCGCTTCGAGCCCGCCTACCGGGCCGAGCTCACCCACTTCCTCGCCGTGGCCCGCGGCGAGGCCCCCAGCCCGTGCACGGTGCGCGACGCCCTCGAGGCCTTCCGGGTCGCCGAGGCGTGCACCCTCTCGCTCCACGAGGGTCGACCCGTCGACCTGGCCGAGATCCCGACGACGTGACCAAGGACCACCAGATGACCTCCACCACCACCGACACCCCCCTGCGCGACCGGGTCGCCGGCGCCCCCATCTCGTGGGGCGTCTGCGAGGTGCCGGGCTGGGGCCACCAGCTCGGCGCGGGCCTCGTGCTCGGGCAGATGCGCGAGGTGGGCCTGGCTGCGACGGAGTTCGGCCCCGACGGCTTCCTGCCCGACGAGCCGGAGGCGAAGGCGCGCACGCTGGCCGGCGCCGGGCTCCGGGCCGTGGGCCAGTTCGTGCCCGTGGTGCTGCACGAGGCCGCCGACGACCCGCTGCCCGCCGTGGAGGCGGCGATGCGGGGGCTCGTGGCCGCCCGTGCGTCGACCATCGTGATCGCCGCTGCGGCCGGTGCCGAGGGCTACGACGAGCGCCCCGTCCTCGACGGCGACCAGTGGGACACCCTGCTGGGCAACCTCGACCGCATCAGTGACGCCGCCGCGGCGCACGGACTCCTCGCCACGCTGCACCCACACGTGGGGACGATGGTGGAGACCGGCGAGGAGACCGACCGGGTGCTCGTCGGCAGCCGGATCGCCCTGTGTCTCGACACCGGCCACCTGCTCATCGGTGGGGGTGACCCGGTGCGCGTCGCCGTCGAGCATCCCGAGCGCGTCGGGCACGTGCACCTCAAGGACGTGCGGCACGACCTCGCCGACCTCGTCCGGCGCGGTGAGCTCACCTACACCGAGGGTGTCGCCCGGGGGATGTACGTCCCCCTCGGTGCCGGGGACGTCGACGTCGCCGCCATCGTGGGTGCCCTCGAGGCCAGCGGCTACACCGGGTGGTACGTCCTCGAGCAGGACACCATCCTCACGGGGGCGCCCGCCGACACCGGTGTCGACCCGCTCGCCGACGTGCGCGCCTCGTTCGCCCACATCCTCGCCGTCGCCGACGACCTGGCGGTGGCCCGGTGACGGCCGCAGCCGCCGTGCCCGAGGTGGTCGCGATGGGCCGCACCGGTGTCGACGTCTACCCGCTACAGCACGGCGTGGGCCTCGAGGACGTCAGCACCTTCGCGAAGTTCCTCGGGGGCAGCGCCACGAACGTCGCCGTTGCCGCGGCTCGGCACGGGCACACGGTGCGGCTCGTCACGAAGGTCGGCGACGACGCCTTCGGGCGCTACGTGCGGCGCGAGGCCGAGCGCCTCGGGGTGGACCCGGCATCCATCGCGGTCCTCGACACCCCCGGACCGCCCACGCCGGTGACCTTCTGCGAGGTCCACCCGCCCGACGACTTCCCGCTGTGGTTCTACCGGTACCCCACCGCGCCCGACCTCCTCCTCGAGCCCGACGACCTGCCGCTCGACGCGATCCGCGAGGCGAAGGTGTTCTGGGCGACCGTGACGGGCCTGTCGCAGGAGCCCTCGAGGTCCACCCACCACGAGGCCTGGACGGCGCGCGGCCGGGTCCGGCACACGGTGCTCGACCTCGACTACCGACCGATGTTCTGGGCCGACCCGGCGCAGGCGTCGACCGAGGTGGACCGGGCGCTGGAGCACGTGACCGTCGCCGTCGGCAACCGCGAGGAGTGCGAGGTCGCCGTCGGCGAGACCGACCCGCACCGGGCGGCCGACGCACTCCTCGACCGCGGTCTCGAGCTCGCCGTCGTCAAGCAGGGCCCTCGCGGGGTGCTCGCCGCCACCCGTGACGAGCGCGTGGAGGTCGAGCCGTTCCCCGTCGAGGTGGTCAACGGCCTGGGCGCCGGGGACTCCTTCGGAGGCGCCCTCGTGCACGGTCTCCTCTCCGGGTGGGGGCTGGAGCGCACGATCCGTTTCGCGAACGTCGCCGGCGCCATCGTCGCGGGTCGGCTCGAGTGCTCGACCGCGATGCCGACGACCGCCGAGGTCGAGGCCGCGCTCGCCGGGGCAGGACGGTGACCACCGTGACCCGTCGCGTCGACACCTCCGCCCTCACCGAGGTCCGGGCCCGCGAGCCCGAGCGCGTCGCGGCCCTGTGGGACGAGCGCGTCCTGCGCCCCCTCCTCCCGGCCGACGGCCGCCTCCTCCTCGTCGCCGCCGACCACCCGGCGCGCGCCGCGCTCGGCGTGCGCGACGACGGCATGGCCATGGCGAGCCGGTCCGACCTGCTCGGCCGGCTCGTCACCGCACTCGCGCGCCCCGGCGTCGACGGCGTGCTCGGCACCCCCGACGTGCTCGACGACCTCCTCCTCCTCGGCGCCCTCGAGGGCAAGGTCGTCGTCGGGTCGATGAACCGTGGCGGCCTGCAGGGCTCGGCGTGGGAGCTCGACGACCGCTTCACCGGGTACACCGCCCGCGAGATCCAGGACCGCGGTCTCGACGGGGGCAAGATGCTCACCCGGATCGCCCTCGGGGACGCCGGCACCGTCGCCACCCTCGAGGCGTGCGCGCTCGCGGTCGGCGAGCTCGCCTCGTTCCGCCGGATGGCGATGCTCGAGCCGTTCTGGTCACTCGTCGAGGACGGCCGCGTGCGCAACCTGCTCGATCCCGACTCGATGATCCGCGCCGTCCACGTCGCCTCCGGCCTGGGCGCCTCCAGTGCGCACACCTGGCTCAAGCTGCCCGTCGTCGACGACCTGGCCCGGGTCATGGACGCGACGACGCTGCCCACCCTCCTGCTCGGGGGCGACCCCCAGGGTGCGCCGGCCGAGACGTATGCCGCGTGGGGGCGCGCGCTCGGCCTGCCCTCGGTGCGCGGCCTCGTCGTCGGCCGGGCGTTGCTCTATCCCCCGGACGCCGACGTGGCCGCTGCCGTGGACATCGCCGCGGACCTCGTGCACGGTGGCGTGGCATGAGCGGTGACTTCCCGGGCGGCGGAGGCGACTCCGTGGGCCGACCGAGCACGGGTGTCGACAACCCCTCCTGGGTGCGCCCGTTCGGCACGGCCGACGACGGGGAGTTCCTCGTGGCCGTGACGCCCACGGCCACCAACCCGGTCGCCGGCTGGGACCACACCCGTCTCCGGGTGGCGGTGATGACCGCCGGGGGACACGTCGAACACGGCTCCGTCGACGAGGAGACGCTGGTCGTGCCCCTCGTCGGCTCGTTCCGCGTCGAGGTCACCGACGCCGACGGCAGGACCCACGACGTCACGCTCGCCGGCCGTGGCTCGGTCTTCGACGGCCCCACCGACGTCGTCTATGCCGGCCGCGGCGCGTCGCTGCGCGTCTCGCTCGTGGGTCCGGATGCCGGCCGCGTCGCCCTGTGCGGTGCGCCGGCCACCAAGGCTGCCGAGCCGAGACCGTTCCGGCACCTCACGGCATCCGAGGTGCC
>DATITJ010000426.1:0-6975 GCA_035467935.1 Ornithinibacter sp. | reverse complement strand
GCGCAGGTCGAGGGTGTTGCCGCACCCGGTCACGTCGATGTCGCGGCCCCGCTCGTCGAGGCGGTAGTAGGCGCGCTGGTCCAGGCCGCGCCAGGACAGGGTCGCACCGGTGCGGTCCTGCTCGGCGGTGTGGTTGTAGACCACGTCGAGGATGACCTCGATGCCCTCACGGTGGAGCAGCTTGACCATGCCCTTGAGCTCGTCGACGACACGCTGCGGGTCGTCGGCCGCGGCGTACGCGGCGTGCGGGGCGAAGAAGCCCAGGGTGTTGTACCCCCAGTGGTTCGTCATGCCGCGCCGCGTGAGGTGGGGCTCGTGGGTGAAGGTGTGCACGGGGAGCAGCTCGACCGCCGTCACCCCGAGGGAGAGCAGGTGGGCCACGGACCCGGGGTGGGCCAGGCCGGCGTACGTGCCGCGCAGCTGCTCCGGGACGTCGGGGTGCAGCATCGTCTGGTTGCGCACGTGCGCCTCGTAGACGACCGTCTCGCTGCGTGAGCGACCGGGTGGCCGGTCGCCCTCCCAGTCGAACCGGTCGTCGACGACGACGCACCGGGGGACGTGGCCGCGGCTGTCGAGCTCGGAGCTGATCTCGCCGTCACCGTGCCACGTGGCGTCGACGACGTGACCGTAGACCTCCGGTCCCCACGCGACCTCACCCTCGAGCGCGCGCGCGTAGGGATCGAGGAGCAGCTTGTGGTCGTTGTGGCGCAGGCCCCGGTCGGGGTCCCACTCACCGCTCGCCCGCACGTTGTAGCGCTGCCCGGGGCCGATGCCGGGCACGAACCCGAACCACCAACCGTGGGCCCGCTCGGTGAGCGTGACACGGCGCTCGGTCTCGCCGGTGGGGTCGCCGGGCTCGAAGAGGCAGATCTCGATCCCGTCGGCGTGCCCGGCGTAGACGGCGACCTCGGCGCCCCCCTCGACGAGGGTCACCCCGGGGGGCGGCGGCAGGTCGCGCGTCAGGGGAGCCGGGACGGGCGCCGGGTGTGTCGACGGCGGCATGGAGGGGAGCCTAGTGAGTCGTTACGGTGGACCCATGACCGATCCCACGTCCCTGCCCAACTTCCCCCCGCCCGCGGACGAGCACCCGGTGCGCGGCCGTGTCCTCGACGTGCTCGTGGACCTCGGGCTCCAGCCGAACATCGACTCCGACGGCGACGTGGCCTTCACCGTCAACGACCAGCAGCTGTTCGTGCGCTGTTCGGAGGGTGACGTCGAGGTCATCCGCGTGTTCGGCCAGTGGCAGATCCAGGAGGACCTGCTCGGCGACCGCATGAAGCTGCACGAGACGTGCAACGAGCTCAGCCTCAACATGAACTGCGTCAAGAGCGGCATCGCGGGCACCACCCTCGTCGTCACCAGCGAGCACCTCGTGACCCCCGGCGCCGACCTGTCGACCCTGGTGCAGGTGTCGATCCAGGTGATCCTGTCCGGCGTGCACATCTGGCACCAGCGCGTGCTCGGCATCGACCCCTCCGCCGAGGGCGGCCCCACCGCCGAGGGCGGCCCCGCCGGGACCACGCCGTGACCGACGTCGTGCGCCTCGAGGTCGAGGACGGGATCGGCACGATCCGCCTCGACCGCCCGAAGATGAACGCCCTGAACTCCGAGATCCAGCACGGCCTCATCGCGGCCTGCCGCGAGGCGGCCGCGCGCAAGGACGTCGCGGCGGTCATCGTCTGGGGCGGTGAGCGGGTCTTCGCGGCCGGCGCCGACATCAAGGAGATGGAGACCATGTCCTACACCGACATGGTCGACCACTCCGCGCTGCTCCAGGACTTCACCAAGGCCCTGGCCACCCTGCCCACACCGACCGTCGCCGCCATCACCGGCTACGCGCTCGGTGGCGGCTGCGAGGTGGCGCTCGCGTGCGACTTCCGCATCGCGGCCGACGACGCCGTGCTCGGGCAGCCCGAGATCCTGCTCGGCATCATCCCCGGGGCCGGCGGGACCCAGCGCCTCGCCCGGCTGGTCGGGCCCTCGAAGGCCAAGGACCTCGTGTTCTCCGGCCGCTTCGTCAAGGCGCAGGAGGCCTTGGAGATGGGGCTCGTCGACCAGGTCGTCCCCGCCGCCGAGGTCTACGCCACGGCCCGCGCGAGCATGGCCCGCTTCGTCGGCGGGCCCGCGTACGCCCTGCGCGCGGCCAAGGAGGCCATCGACCAGGGCCTCGAGGTCGACCTCGACCACGGCCTGGAGATCGAGCGGATGCTCTTCACCGGCCTGTTCGCGACGAAGGACCGGGCGACCGGGATGCGCAGCTTCGTCGAGAACGGCCCCGGCAAGGCGACGTTCGAGGGCGCCTGACCCAGCGCCGAGCAGGTGAGGGTGTCCTTGCTCACGAGGTGGCGACCATCACGCTTCGACGATGGTGAACAGGCGCTTACCTCCTGAGAGAATCGTCCGAGCGCCCGAGCCCGAACGGCCGGGGCCCCCGACCCGAGTGAAGGAAGAGGACGAGGCACGCATGAACATCGTCGTATGCGTCAAGTACGTCCCGGACGCCCAGTCCGAGCGCACGTTCCGTGAGTCCGACCGCACCGTCGACCGCGAGGCCTCCGACGGCCTGCTGTCCGAGCTCGACGAGTACGCCGTCGAGGAGGCCCTGAAGATCGTGGAGGCCGCCGGCGAGGGTGCGGTCACCGTGCTGACGGTCGGCCCCGCCGCCGCGGCCGACGCCGTGAAGAAGGCGCTGCAGATGGGCGCACACGCGGGCGTGCACGTGAGCGACGAGGCGATCCACGGCTCCGACGCCGCGGCCACGTCGCTCGTGCTCGCCGAGGCCGTGAAGAAGGCCTCCGGCGGTTCGCCCGAGCTCGTCCTGACCGGCATGTCCTCGACCGACGGCGTCATGGGCGTCGTGCCAGCGATGCTCGCCGAGCGACTCGGCCTGCCGCAGGTCACCTATGCCGCCGAGCTCACCGTCGGTGACGGCCGGGTCACGATCCGCCGCGACGGCGACACGGCATCCGAGACCATCGAGGCGGCGCTGCCCGCCCTGGTGTCGGTCACCGACCAGATCAACGAGCCGCGGTACCCCTCGTTCAAGGGGATCATGGCCGCGAAGAAGAAGCCGGTCGAGCAGTGGGGCCTCTCCGACCTCGGCATCGACCCCTCGCAGGTCGGCCTCGGCGCCGCCTGGACCTCGGTCGTCTCGTTCGCGAAGCGGCCCCCGCGTTCCCAGGGTGAGATCGTCACCGACGAGGGCGACGGCGGCACCAAGCTGGCGGAGTTCCTCGCCGGCCAGAAGTTCCTCTGAACCCCGGCTGACGACAGACAGGTAGGACACGACTCATGGCTGAAGTACTCGTTCTCGTCGACCACGCCGACGGGCGCCTGCGCAAGGCGACCGCCGAGCTGCTGACGATCGCTCGCCGCCTCGGCGAGCCCTCCGCCGTCCACATCGGCCCCGGCGCCGAGCGGGCCACGGTGACGCTCGCGAAGTACGGGGCGCACAAGGTCTACGTCGTCGACGACGGCGACGCCGCGGCATACCTCGTCGCCCCCCAGGCCGAGATCCTCGCCGCCCTCGTCGAGAAGGTGCAGCCCGCCGCGGTGCTCATCCCGAGCAACACGTCGGGCAATGAGATCGCCGCCCGCCTCTCCATCAAGACCGAGTCGGGCCTGATCACCGACGCCGTGGACGTGCGCTCCGGGGACAACGGCATCGAGACGACGCAGTCCGTCTTCGCCGGCTCCTACACGGTGACCGCGACGGTCACCAAGGGCACGCCGATCATCGCCGTCAAGCCCAACTCGGTGCCGCCCGAGGCGTCCCCGGCCGCGGGTGAGGTCGAGACGTTCGCCGTGACCGTGAGCGACGCCGCGAAGGCCGCGAAGGTCACCGACACCAGGCCCAAGCAGGCCACCGGCCGCCCCGAGCTGACCGAGGCCGCGATCGTCGTCGCCGGCGGGCGTGGCACCGGCGGGGACTTCTCGCCGGTCGAGGCGTTCGCCGACTCGCTCGGTGCCGCGGTCGGCGCGAGCCGGGCGGCCGTGGACGCCGGCTGGTACCCGCACGGCAACCAGATCGGCCAGACCGGCAAGCAGGTGTCGCCGCAGCTCTACGTCGCGGCCGGCATCTCCGGTGCGATCCAGCACCGCGCGGGCATGCAGACGTCCAAGACGATCATCGCCGTCAACAAGGACGAGGAGGCCCCGATCTTCGAGCTCGTCGACTTCGGTGTCGTCGGCGACCTCTTCTCGGTGCTGCCGCAGGCCACCGAGGAGGTGCGCAAGCGCAAGGGCTGATGCCGGACGCCGTCTGGCGGTGCCCCCGAAACGTAGACTTGACGGCTGTGACCCACTACCTCGACCACGCGGCGACGACCCCGATGCGTCCCGCCGCGCTCGAGGCCCTGACGGAGCAGGCCGCGCGGGTCGGGAACCCGTCCTCGCTGCACACCTCGGGGCGTGCTGCGCGCGCCGTCGTCGAGGAGGCGCGCGAGCGCATCGGCGCGGCCCTGGGGGCCCGACCGTCCGAGGTCGTCTTCACCTCCGGGGGCACCGAGGCCGACAACCTCGCCGTCAAGGGCGCATGGCTGGCACGCAGGGCGGGCGACCCCGCCCTGGACGGTGTCGTCACGAGCGGCATCGAGCACCACGCGGTGCTCGACCCGGTCGACTACCTCGCCGAGGCCCGGGGCGTCCGGGTGGGCTGGCTCGAGCCCGACCGCTGTGGTCACATCGGCGTCGACACCCTGCGTGAGGCGCTGGCGCCCGGCGGCGTCGCCGTGGCGAGCGTCATGTGGGCGAACAACGAGGTGGGCACCATCCAGCCGGTCGCAGAGCTCGCCGCCGTCGCGCGCGAGCACGGCGTCCCGTTCCACACCGACGCAGTCCAGGCCGTCGCGCACCTCCCGGTCCGCTTCGACGAGAGCGGTGCCGACCTCATGACGGTCAGCGCCCACAAGATCGGTGGCCCGGTCGGGGTCGGCGCCCTCCTCGCCCGCCGCGACGCACCCCTCGTCCCCATCGCCCATGGTGGAGGGCAGGAGCGGCAGGTCCGCAGCGGCACGTTGGACGCGGCCGGCATCCACGCGTTCGCCGTCGCCCTCGAGGAGACCGTCGGGGGCCGTGACGTGGAGGCCAAGCGCGTCCTCGCCCTGCGGGACCGGCTCATCGAGGGTGCGCTGGGGCTGGGGCTGGGCATCTCGGTGAGCGGCTGCTGGACTGCCGGTGACGCCACCAGACGACTTCCGGGGAACGCCCACCTCCTCGTGCCCGGGTGCGAGGGCGACTCCCTGCTCTACCTCCTCGATGCGGCCGGGGTCGAGTGCAGCACGGGTTCCGCGTGCCAGGCCGGCGTGCCCCAGCCGAGCCACGTTCTGCTCGCGATGGGCCACACCGAGGCCGAGGCCCGGGGCGCGCTGCGGCTGTCGCTGGGCCACACGTCCACCGAGGCCGACGTCGACGCGTTCCTCGGGGCCCTGCCGGCGGTGGTGGAGCGCGCCCGTCGGGCGGGAGGCCTCCTCTGATGCGCGTCGTCGCCGCGATGTCGGGCGGGGTGGACTCCGCCGTCGCCGCCGCACGGATGATCGAGGTCGGCCACGAGGTCGTGGGGGTGCACCTGGCCCTGTCGCGCTCGGCGGCGACGCTGCGCGAGTCGGCCCGCGGCTGCTGCACCATCGAGGACGCCGGCGACGCCCGCCGGGTCGCCGACCGGCTCGGCGTCCCGTTCTACGTCTGGGACCTCGCCAGCCGGTTCGAGCGCGATGTCGTCGAGGACTTCATCGCGGAGTACACCGCCGGGCGCACTCCCAACCCGTGCCTGCGGTGCAACGAGCGGATCAAGTTCGCCGGGCTGCTCGACAAGGCCGTGGCCCTCGGCTTCGACGCCGTGGCGACCGGTCACTACGCCCGGGTCGTCGAGGGGCCGGCGGGGCGGGAGCTGCACCGGGCCGAGGACGCCGCCAAGGACCAGTCGTACGTGCTCGGGGTGCTCGACGCCGACCAGCTGGCCAGGTCGTTCTTCCCGCTCGGCGACTCGACCAAGGGCCAGGTGCGCGAGGAGGCCGCGGCGCGGGGGTTCGCGGTGGCACGCAAGCCCGACAGCCACGACATCTGCTTCATCCCCGACGGCGACACCCGGGCGTGGCTGACCCGCCGGCTCGGGGCGCGCCCCGGCGAGCTCGTGGACGCGGTGTCGGGGGAGGTCGTCGGGGCCCACTCGGGGGCGTACGGGTTCACGGTGGGCCAGCGGCGCGGGCTCGGGCTCGACCGGTCGGCGCTCGACCGCGCGCCCCGCTACGTCGTCGAGATCGACGCACCCACCAACCGGGTGCTCATCGGCACCGCCGACCTGCTCGGCGTCGACGTGGTCGAGGGAGACCACCTGCGCTGGTGCGGGCCGGCCCCCACCGGCAGCGTGCGCGTCGGCGCGCAGGTGCGGGCCCACGGCGAGGAGGTGCCGGCGACCGCGGAGGTCGTCGCCGGTGACCGGGCGGATGCCGTCGCGACCGTTCGCGTCGTGCTCGACCGGGCGGTGCGCGGGGTGGCACCGGGCCAGTCGGTCGTGCTCTACGAAGGCACGCGGGTCGTCGGCTCGGCGACCATCAGCGGGACCGGCCGGACCGCGCGCGGAGCCTGACGTCCGCCGTGAGGTCCCCGCATGGGGCGGGAAGTCGGGACAGAGGAATAGTTGACGGATCAACTACTGTTGGACGGGACAGCCATCTCCACCCGAGGATGGCCACCACGAAGGAGCTGATGACCATGCCGGCCGTGACCGTCGACGACATCCTCACCCTGCCGCGCGTCTCCGAGCCGCTGGCCCCAGCCGTGACGCGGCCCGTGCGGTCCGTGACGACCGCGCCGTCCGGGTTCGAGGGGGAGGGGTTCCCGGTGCGCCGCGCGTTCGCCGGCGTGGACCTCGCCGTGCTCGACCCGTTCATCCACATGGACCAGATGGGCGAGGTCGAGTACGCCCCGGGCGAGCCCAAGGGCACCGCCTGGCACCCGCACCGCGGCTTCGAGACC
>DATITJ010000425.1:0-5012 GCA_035467935.1 Ornithinibacter sp. | reverse complement strand
TCGGCCACAGGGCGACGTCGCCGGGCACGTACGCGAGGCGTGGGTGGAGGGCGACGGCGTCGCGCCACGGGTCGAGGTCGAGCACGCGGGCGGTGCCGGCATCCGCGCGGATCAGTCCGAGGAGCACCCGGATCGTCGTCGTCTTGCCGGCGCCGTTGGGCCCGAGGAAGCCCATCACCTCACCGGGCTGCACGACCAGGTCGAACCGGTCGAGCGCGGTCGTCGCGCCGAAGGACTTGGACAGCTGCCTGACCTCGATGGCGGGAGCACCCATGGTCACACCTTTCGTGGCTCTCCCCATTCTCCCGCTGGCGCGTCGGCCGGATGCCGTCCGTGGCGCGCCTCACGCCGTCACCGGGCGCCGCTAGGCTCGCGGACGACCCACCCGTCAGGAGCTCCGTGAGCGATTCCGCCCCCGACCGCGCCGCCGACCGCGCGACGCCGCTGACGCGCCTCGTGCGCACCGCGCGCCCGGTGCCGTTCGGCGCCGTCCTCGGGGTCTTCCGGCGAGGGGGCGGCGACCCCACGAGCCACCGGGACGGGGGCGGCTGGTGGTTCGCCTGGCGCACGCCCGACGGGCCCGTCACGCTGCGGCTCGCGGCCGCGGGTCCGGTGGCGTCCGAGGTCACGGCCACGGCCTGGGGCAGCGGTGCGGCCTGGATGCTCGACCAGGTGCCCGACCTGCTCGGGGAGCGCGACGACCCCGAGGGGTTCCCGACGCACCACGGCGCGGTCGCCGACGCGTGGCGGGCGTTCCCCGGGTGGCGGGTGCCGCGGTCGGGGCTGGTCGTGCAGGCCCTCGTGCCCTCGGTGATCGAGCAGAAGGTCACCGGCCAGGAGGCCTTCTCGGGCTACCGCCGCCTCGTGCGGCGCTTCGGGGAGCCGGCGCCCGGGCCGGTCGAGCCGCTACGGCTCATGGTGCCCCCCGACGCGGCCGGCTGGGCCGGCATCCCGTCGTGGGAGTGGCTCGCCGCGGGGGTCGACCCGCAGCGCTCGCGCACCGTGGTGCGAGCCGTGCGCCACGCGGGGCGCCTCGAGGAGTGCGTCACCCTCCCCGCCGACGCGGCCCGGGCCCGGCTCACGGCGCTGCCCGGGGTGGGCCGCTGGACCTGGGCCGAGGTCGCGCAGCGCGCGCTGGGCCTGCCCGACGAGGTGAGCTTCGGCGACTACCACGTCGCCAAGGACATCGGCTGGGCCCTCACCGGCACCCCCGTCGACGACGCCGGCCTCGCCACCCTCCTCGAGCCGTATGCCGGTCACCGCTACCGCGTGCAGCGCCTCCTCGAGCTCTCCGGCGCTTTCCGGCCGCGACGCGGGCCACGGATGGCGCCGCGCACCCACCTGCCCGTGCGCGGTCGCTGAGCCCCCGGCCGCGGGCACGGTGCGAGACCCGTCGACCCGTCGACCATCAGCCGTTCGGCCGTTCGGCCGTTCGGTCGATGGGGTATCGACTGTTCGGCCGATGCGGTGCCACCATGGGGCATGACTCCCGACGTGCTGGTCTCAGGCCTGAGGTGGACGTTCTGGGTCATCGCCTACCTGGGGGTGGCCCTCACCGCAGCGGTCCTGTTCTTCGGCTACGTTCCCGCGCCACAGCCGCTGCGGTGGGCGATGTTCGCGGTGATCCTCTGGGCGATCGCCGAGGACTTCCGCCAGAAGCTCCACCCCGAGCCGAAGAAGATGCAGCACCGCTGACCGGCGCGACCCCCGTCAGGCCCGGCTGACCTCCACCGTGACGCTCCCGTCGGCGCGCGCGACGACCGTGGCCCGCAGGCCCTCCGAGGGCGCGGCGACCTCGCAACGCGTGACGAGCCGGCCCAGCTGGTAGTCGTCCGTGGCCGCGAGCGTCACCTCGGCAGAACCGATCTCGTCGTCGACACCCACGTCGGCGGACCCCTCCGGCACGTCGAGGAGGGCCAGGGCGATGACCCGGCCGACGCGCACCGTGAGCGCCTCGTCCGGCCGCACCGACGGCACCCCGACCGCGTGCGCCTGCGCCGTGCCCGGGGCCGCCCCGAGGGCCGCCCGCACCGCCTCGACGTGCCCCGCCGCGAACCAGTCCCCCGGCCCGGTGCGCACGAGCGACCGTGCTCCGGACCCGCTGGGGGAGAACCACGTCGGGTCGAGTCCACGCACGAGCGCGGCGGGGATGCCGTCCGCCTTCCCCTTGACGAGCTCGGCCGCCGCGGCCACCTCGTCGGCGACGGCGCGCATCGTGACGGCGAGCGGGCGACCGTCGTGGTCGGTCGCGCCGCGCAGGTCCTCGAGCACGCGAAGGCCCGCGCTTCCGATCGCGAGGTCGGTGAGGCCGGCCCGCCACGGGCGACCAGCGGTGTCGCTCAGCACGACGGCCAGCGCTGTGACAGAAGGGAGTCCGAGACGGGTGAGCAGCTCCTCGCGCAGCGACCGGGCCTCGGCGTCCGGGTCGTCGGGGAGCAGCAGCACCACGCCCGAGGGCCCGGTGTTCGACGCGTCGACGCCCGCCGCGGCCATGACCGGCCCGGCCACCGCCTCGACCACCTGCGTCAGGCCACCACCCTGGCCACGTCGCTCGGCGACGACGCGCACGGTGCCGGCGGCGACGGCATCCGCCCGCTCGCCGGGCCACGTGAGGCCCCGTGCCTTCGAGACGACCTTGCCCGACACGACGAGGCAGTCACCGGCGAGCACCTCGACCTCCGCGGCCGCCAGCGCGTCGACGAGCAGCGCCGCGAGGTCGTCGCCCGCGGCCACCTCCGGCACGCCCACCACGGGCACGACGGTGAGCGCGCCGGTGGGCGGGTGTGGCGGCATCCGCGCGTCGGTCACGCGGGCACGGCGGCCGCGAGGCGCAGCGCGTGAGCCGCGATCCGGGCGGTCGTCTCGACGTCGGACATCAGCAGCGGTCCGTCGAACACCTCGACCGTGGCCCCGCGCAGCGTCGTGTCGGCATCGGCGGGGTCCACGAGCCACCCGTCGAGGAAGTCCTCGTAGAGCCCGGCCACGGCCTGGGAGGTCACGTCCACCCCGATGGCCTCCAGGCACGCGTCGGCGTGACCGCGCACCGGCCGGCCCGAGATGAGCGGCGAGACACCGACGACGGGAGCAGCGGTGCCGCGCAACGCATCCCGCACCCCGGGCACACCGAGGATGATGCCGATCGACACCACCGGGTTGCTCGGCGGGAGGAGCACGACGTCGGCGGTGCGGATGGCGTCGAGCACCCCCGGCGCCGCCGTCGCGCGGTCGAGCCCGGCGACGACGAACCGTCGGGCTGGCACTGCCGCTTGGTGACGGACCCACCACTCCTGGAAGTGGATGGCCTGCTCTCCGCCCTCGCCGTCGTCCACCACCACGTGTGTCTCGACCGGCACGTCGGTCATCGGCACGAGGGTGATGCGCTGCTCGGGCAGCCCCCACCGCGCGGCGAGCCGGGCCGTCACCTCGCTGAGCGAGGCGCCCTGCCCGAGCCACTGCGAGCGCACGACGTGCGTGCCGATGTCGAGGTCGCCGAGCGCGAACCACTGGGGGAGCGCGCCGTATGCCGCGAGCTCGCCCTGCAGGCGGTGGCTCTCCTCGGCCCGCCCCCAGCCCTGGCCCTCGTGGACGCCGCCACCGAGGGTGTAGAGCAACGTGTCGACGTCGGGGCAGACCCGCAGGCCGAAGAGGGTGATGTCGTCCCCGGTGTTCGCGACGACCGTGATGGTCGAGTCCTGGAGTCCGGGAGTGGTGTCGAGGTGGTGGCGCAGGCCGCGGACGAACCGTGCCCCGCCCACCCCGCCAGCGAGGGCCGTGATGTGCATGGGTGGCAGTCTCGCAGCCCGTCCCGGCCCCGGCGAGTCGCCCGACACGCCGAGCGGTCGGCGCCCAGTTGAGGCGATATCACCAACCGGCTTGACGCGAGGGGCATGACACGCGTGTAATTCCCCCCATGTACTCCGGACCATCCCGCTCCGGAGCGCAGGGTCGAGGGTCGAGGAGAACAAGCATGCACGAGCTTTATGTGATCGACGGGATGATCGACGGTGGCGAGGGGGAGGGCGCGCTCTCCTGGCAGGAGCGCTCGCTGTGCGCGCAGACGGACCCGGAGGCGTTCTTCCCCGAGAAGGGCGGCTCCACCCGCGAGGCCAAGAAGGTGTGCGTCGGCTGCGACGTCCGCTCCGAGTGCCTGGACTACGCCCTGGCCAACGACGAGCGCTTCGGCATCTGGGGCGGCCTGTCCGAGCGCGAGCGTCGCAAGCTCAAGAAGCGCGCGGTGTGAGTCGGGGCCCTGCCCCGACTCACCTGACCTCCTTCATGACCCTGGCACCCCCGCGGCCCCAGAACGCCCCGTCCGACCCGGACGGGGCGGAGCCGAGGGTGACCGCGGTCATCGTCACCCGCCGCGACCCGCGCGGCCTGGCCGACCTCCTCGAGGCGGTCCTGCGCCAGACGCACCCCCCCGACGCCGTCCTCGTCCTCGACCGTACGGGCGGCGCGACGCTCCCCACCGCTGCGGCTGCCGGCGCCGACGGGGCTGACGGCACGTCCTCGGCCCCCGCCGACGACTCGGCTCCCGCCGACGGCTCTGCTCCCGCCGACGACTCGGCTCCCGCCGACGACTCGGCTCCCGCCGAGGACTCCGGCGTGGCCGCGGTCGTCGCCGCGGCAGTCGCCGACGCCACGGCCGGCTCCGCTCACGTGCCGGTCGAGGTCCGCGAGGTCGCCCCCAGCACCCCCGTGCGGGCCGCCGTGCACGCCGCCCTGCTCCAGCACGACGTCGACGGCGCCCCCACGACGCTCGCGTGGGTCCTACCCGTCGGCACGACCCCCACCGCCGGGGCGCTCGGCGTGCTCGTCGACACCTGGCGTCGCTCGCCGTCGACCGGGCTCGTCGGGCCCAAGCACCTCGACGTCGACGACCCCCACCTCCTGCGGGCGCTCGCCATCCACTCCACCCGTGGCGGCCGCCTCCTGCCCCGCCCGGGCCCCGGCGAGCCCGACCAGGGGCAGTACGACCGCCAGGGCGACGCGCTGGCCGTCCCGTTCGCCGG
>DATITJ010000424.1:0-6665 GCA_035467935.1 Ornithinibacter sp. | reverse complement strand
GAGAGGTGACCTACGTCGACGGAAAGAAGTCGACGGCGAAGGTCCTCTCCGAGAAGGTCGTCGCCACGCCGACCACCGCGGTCGTCAAGGTGGGTACCAAGGCCCGCCCGACGGCATCCGCCCCGTCCTCGCGCAGCACGTCCTCGGGCAACACGTCCTCGCGCAGCACGTCCTCGGGCAGCTCGTCCTCGGGCAGCACGTCCTCGGGCAACGCGTCCGCGGGGAACACCTCGGGAGCCGGCCTCAACCTCGCCAACGCGGCGATGTGGGACCGCATCGCCCAGTGCGAGTCCACCGGCAACTGGAGCATCAACACCGGCAACGGCTACTACGGCGGCCTGCAGTTCGCGACCGCCTCGTGGCTGGCCAACGGCGGCGACGACTTCGCGCCGCGCGCCGACCTCGCGTCGCGCGCCGAGCAGATCACCATCGCCAACCGCTACTACGCCAAGGCGGGCCTGTCGCCCTGGGGCTGCGCGCACGCCGCCTGACCCACGCGACTCCACGACGAGGCCCCGGACCCCAGTGGTCGGGGGCCTCGTCGGGTGCGGTCGGACACCGGCGGCGTGGCTAGGGTGAGCGCATGACCGACCGACCCGACGCCACCCTCCTCGGGGCGGCCGAGATCCGCGAGCTCGCGGCGCGGCACGGCATCCGGCCCACGAAGCAGTGGGGGCAGAACTTCGTCGTCGACGGCAACACCGTGCGCCGCATCGTGCGGGTCGCCGGCGTCGGCCCGCAGGACACCGTGGTCGAGGTCGGCCCCGGTCTCGGCTCCCTGACGCTGGCGCTCCTGCCCGTGGTCCAGCGGGTCGTCGCCGTCGAGGTCGACCCGGTGCTCGCCGGCGTCCTGCCCGAGACCGTCGCGCGGCACGCCCCCGACCTCGCCGGCCGGCTCGAGGTGGTGCACGCCGACGCGATGGCCGTCACCGACCTCCCCGGGCCGCCGCCCACGGCGCTCGTCGCCAACCTGCCCTACAACGTCTCCGTGCCCGTCGTGCTGCGCTTCCTCGAGCTCTTCCCGACGCTGCGCACGATCCTCGTCATGGTGCAGCTCGAGGTGGCCGAGCGGCTCGCCGCCGGCCCGGGCTCGAAGACCTACGGCGTGCCGAGCGTCAAGGCGGCCTGGCACGCCGACGTGCGCCTCGCGGGCCAGGTGTCGCGCAGCGTGTTCTGGCCCGTGCCCAACATCGACTCCGGTCTCGTCGCCCTGACCCGGCGCGAGCCCCCTCGGACCCCGGCGACGCGCGCCGAGGTGTTCGCCTGCGTCGACGCGGCGTTCGCCCAGCGCCGCAAGACCCTGCGGGCGGCGCTCGCCACCTGGGCGGGCTCGCCGGCCCGCGCCGAGGCCGCGCTCGTGGCGGCCGGCATCGACCCGCGCACCCGGGGTGAGCAGCTCGACGTCACGGCCTTCGCGGCGATCACCGCGGCCCGGGCGGCCGGTGCCGGGCAGGCCGGCGCGGCCGGGCCCGCCGTCGCGCCGGGGCGCTCGCACGACCAGTCCTGAGCGACCCCCGGGTCTGACTAGGGTGGGCGCATGACCGCCGCCCCTCTCGTGCCCGGCCCCGTGACGGTGCGCGTCCCGGCGAAGGTCAACCTCGAGCTGCTCGTCGGCCCGCGGCGCGAGGACGGCTACCACGCCCTGTCCACGGTGTTCCAGGCCGTGAGCCTCTACGACGACGTCACGGTGGCGGTCGCGGACGCGTGGTGCTGCGAGGTCACGGGTCCGCTCGCCGGCGGCGTGCCCACCGGCGAGGACAACCTCGCGATGCGCGCGGCGAGGCTCGTCGACGCCCGCTTCGACGTCGACCCCGTGCACATCACGATCCGCAAGGGCATCCCCGTCTCCGGCGGGATGGCCGGGGGGTCCGCGGACGCCGCGGCCACGCTCCTCGCGCTCGACCACCTCTGGGACCTCGGCCTGGACCGTGAGGAGCTCGAGGAGATGGGGGCCGAGCTCGGCAGCGACGTCCCGTTCCTCGTGGCGGGCGGCACGGCCGTCGGCAGCGGCCGCGGTGAGCTCCTGGCCCCGGTCCTCGCCCGCGGCACCTACCACTGGGTCTTCGCGCTCGCCGAGGGCGGCCTGTCCACGCCCGCCGTCTACGCCGAGTGCGACCGGTTGCGTGGCACGGACGTGCCCGATCCGGTCGCCAACCCCGCGCTCATGGCCGCCCTGCGCAGCGGCGACCCCCACGAGCTCGCGCCCCAGCTCGCCAACGACCTCCAGGACGCCGCGGTGTCGCTGCGGCCCGAGCTCGGGGAGGTGCTCTCCTCCGGCATGGAGTACGGCGCGCTCGGCGGCATCGTCTCGGGCTCGGGTCCCACGTGCGCCTTCCTCGTCGAGGACAACGAGGCCGGCATCGACCTCGCGGTGGCGCTCACGGCGAGCGGCGTCGTCCGCGACGTGCGCCGCGCCAACGGTCCGGTCCACGGCGCCCACGTCATCCACGTCCGGGTCGACTAGTGGCCAACCTCGTCTCCGTCGAGCGCGCGTCCCTGGCGCTCGGCACCGCCCAGGTGCTGGACGGCATCTCCCTCGGCGTGGGCGGCGGTGACCGGATCGGCATCGTCGGCCGCAACGGCGGCGGCAAGACCACGCTCCTGCGGGTGCTCGCCGGCGACCGCGAGGTCGACACCGGCCGGGTCGCCCGGGTCGGTGGCCTCACCGTGGGCGTCCTGACCCAGGACGACACCCTCGACCCCTTCGCCACCGTGCGCACGGTCGTGCTCGGCGACCTCGAGGAGCACGTCTGGGCCTCGGACCCGCGGGTGCGCGACGTGCTCGTCGGCCTGCTGGGCGGCCTCGACGCCCCCGACGTGGGCGGCATGTCGGCCCCGGTCGGCCCGCTCTCCGGTGGGGAGCGCCGCCGCGTGGCGCTCGCGAGCCTGCTCGTCGCGTCACCCGACCTGCTGCTCCTCGACGAGCCCACCAACCACCTCGACGTCGAGGGGGTGGCCTGGCTCGCCGACCACATCGTCACCAGGCACGCGAACCCCGACAACGCCGTCGTCGCCATCACCCACGACCGGTGGTTCCTCGACGCCATCGCGACCCAGACGTGGGAGGTCGACGCGGGGGCGGTGCACGCCTACGAGGGCGGCTACGCGGCGTTCGTCCTGGCCAAGGCCGAGCGCGAGCGGATGGCGGGGGTCATCGCCGAGCGCCGCGACAACCTCCTGCGCAAGGAGCTCGCCTGGCTGCGGCGCGGCCCGCCGGCCCGCACGAGCAAGCCGAAGTTCCGCATCGACGCCGCCAACGCGCTGATCGCCGACGAGCCGCCGCCGCGCGACGACGTCGAGCTCGTGGGGTTCGCCACCTCCCGGCTCGGCAAGGACGTCGTCGACCTCCTCGACGCGCGCCTCGACGTCGGCGACCGCACCCTGCTCGAGCACGTGACCTGGCGCCTCGCGCCGGGCGAGCGCACCGGCATCGTCGGTGTCAACGGTTCCGGCAAGTCGACGCTGCTGCGTGCCATCGCCGGCGAGCACCCCCTCGCCGCCGGCAAGCGCAAGGTCGGGGTCACGGTGCGCATCGCGGTGCTCTCGCAGGAGGTGCGCGAGCTCGAGGCGTGGGCCGACCGCCGCGTCATCGAGGCCGTCGAGGACGTGCGCTCGATCGTGCACCTGGGCGCCAAGGAGCTCACCGCGTCGCAGCTCGCGCAGCGCCTCGGGTTCACCGGCTCGCGCCAGCAGACCCGCGTCGGCGACCTCTCCGGCGGTGAACGGCGCCGGCTCCAGCTCACCCGCCTGCTCATGGCCGAGCCCAACGTGCTGCTCCTCGACGAGCCGACCAACGACCTGGACATCGAGACCCTCACCAGCCTCGAGGACCTCCTCGACAGCTGGCCCGGCACCCTGCTCGTCGTCTCGCACGACCGCTACCTCCTCGAGCGGATCTGCGACCGCCAGGTCGCGCTGCTCGGTGACGGGCGGCTGCGTGACCTGCCCGGAGGGGTCGAGGAGTACCTCCGCCTGCGGGCCGCGACCAAGCGTCGCGACCCCGGGCGGTATGCCGGTTCCTCGCCGTCGTCGGTGGCCGCGCCGCCCGGAGGGGGCGGTGGCGCGACGAGCGCGCCGACCGTGCAGGGGGCCTCACCCGCAGAGGGGCGCGAGGCCCGCAAGGTGATGGCCAAGGTCGAGAAGCAGCTCGCCCGGCTGGCCGAGCGCGAGGACCGCGTGCACGCGGCGATGGCGGCGTCGGCGACCGACCACGAGCGGGTGCTGCAGCTCAACCGCGAGCTGCGCGCGATCGTCGACGAGCGCGAGGTCCTCGAGCTCGAGTGGCTCGACGCCGCCGAGGTCGCCGGCTAGGTCGCCCAGCCGGACGCCGGCGCGGTGCCGGCCTCCGCGGTCGGCCGCACGCGCCGGTCGGACCAGCGGTGGCGCAGGCGACCGAGGGCGGCCGCGCCGCGGGTCCACGCCAGCCAGTACGCCACCCCGGCGGCGAGGCCGACCACGACCGAGAGCCAGGGGCTCGCGCGCAGGGCCTGCAGCACCTGCCAGTGCACGACGTAGACGAACAAGGAGCTCGCCGCGAGCACGTGCACCGTCGGCACCAGGCCCCGGGGCACCCGCAGGGTCGGCACCCAGAGCACGAGGAGCACGGCGGCGAGGGTGAGCAGGTCGCGGCGCGGGTTGCCCGAGAAGGTGCCGACCGACGGGATCGCCACCGCGGTGACGACCAGCCGCTCGCGCACGCCGCCGGCGCGGGCCGCGGCCCAGCCCAGGAAGAACAGCCACGCCACGACGAGCGGGCTGCCCTGCATGTGGGGGACCGGCGGGTAGAGCACCTCCTTCCACCACAGCATCGCCAGGCCGGCCAGCGCCAGCGGCAGGGCGAACGGGTGCCGCCGCTCGAGCCGGTCGCCCCACGGACTCGCGACGACCGCCGTGACGACGAGCACGACGAGCACGGTCGACTCGATGAACCAGAACCGCCAGTCGGGCCCGAGCCGGGGCTCGCCGAGCGCCCAGTTGAGCAGGCCGACGGTCGAGCGGGCGTACTGCCCGGTGAGCACGTGCACCGTGCCGATCACGACCAGGGCGGGTGCGGCGACGCGGCGCAGGGCGGTGAGCAGCGCGCGGACCCGGGTGGCCCGGTCGCCCCCGCCGAGGGTGAACCGGGCGAGGTTGTAGCCCACGAGCACGAGCAGGGCATGGGCCGTGCCCTGGAGCCGGAAGACGTGGGCGTGCGTGCCGACGATCAGGACGATCGCGAGGGCGCGCAGCACCACGCCCGTCTCCAGCGACCGGGTGGTGAGCCAGCGGTCGGTGGCCCGGCGGACCCACCCGCCGGTGACCCGCGCGGATGCCGTGGCACCGGCATCCGCCCCCGTCACCTCACTGCGGCGCTCCAACGCCTCGAGCCCGGCCAGGGTCATGACGTGCCAGCCGGTGGGGAGGTGGCCGAGGCGCTCCTCGACGTGCAGGGAGGCCTCGACGTAGGACAGCGAGTCTCCGCCCAGGGTGGCGAACGAGTCGTCGGGGGAGACGACGTCACGACCGAGCAGCACGGCATACCGCTCGCGCAGCGACCCGGACAGCGGGCCCGCGGCGGGGTCGGGGGCGGCGGCGGCGAGCTCGGTGAGCCTGGCGTAGTCGACCTTGCCGGTGGGCAGGTGCGGCAGCGCGTCGAGGCCGAGGTCGCGCGGCCGGACCACGCGCACGCACCGGGTGGGGAGCCCGGCGCGGCGGGCGGCGGCGGTGGCGAGGTCACCGGCCGGGGCGCCGGCCGCACAGACGACGAGGCCCTCGCCACCGTCGACGCAGCGCACGTCGCAGCCGTCGGCGCGCAGGCCCCGCTCGACGTGGTCGAGGTCGACGCGGTGGCCGAGCACCTTGGCCACGCGCGATCGGCGACCGACGACCTCGAGGAGCCCTTCGGGGGTCCACCGGCCCAGGTCGCCGGTGTGGAGGCGGTCGATCGTGCGACCGAGGGCGAGGTGAGCCGGGGTCTCGGCGTAGCCGAGCATGACGTTGGGCCCGGAGTAGACGACCTCGCCGTCGACGAGGTCGACCCGCCCGCCCGGCACCGGCCGGCCGACGGTGCCGGGATGGCTCTCGGCGAGGTCGGGCGCGAGCGTGGTCATCCGGGCGGTGGCCTCGGTCTGGCCGTACATCACGACGAGGTCGAAGCCGCGCCGGCGCCCGAGGCCGGCGAGCTCGACGACCCGCTGCGGGTCGAGGCGGCCGCCCGCCTGGGTCACGGTGCGCAGGTGGGGGAGGTGCATCTCGGCGAACCCGACCCGGTCGAGCACGTCGAAGGAGTGCGGCACCCCGGCCAGTGTCGTGACGCCGGCCTCGCGGGCGAGGTCCCAGAAGCAGGCGTCGGCGACCGAGAGGTCGGTGAGCACGACCGAGGCGCCCGCGACGAGGTGGCTGTGCACGACGCTCAGGCCGTAGCAGTAGTGCACGGGCAGGCTCGTCACGGCTCGGTCGGTGGGCCGGATCGAGAGCGAGGCGGCGATCTGCTCGGCGTTGCTGCGCAGGTTGTCCCACGACAGGCGCACCAGGCGCGGGGAGCCGCTCGAGCCGCTCGTGCTCATGAGCAGGGCGAGGTCGGGGTGAAGGACGTGGCGCGGCGCGTCGCGCCGCACGTCGACGGTGCCGTCCGCGGCGACGACGACGTCGGGGTCCCAGACGCGGGCGAGGGCGCCGGCCGGCTC